>CAYPSH010000062.1:0-5300 GCA_964413445.1 uncultured Acetatifactor sp. | reverse complement strand
ATAATGTGCAATCTTTAACTTATTCTTCGTCATCCTCCGTCTGCTGCTCGCCGCCGTTCCTCTGATTGATCTCCCATTGCTGGGCATTTAAGAGCGTCTCATAGTCAGGGTTTGCGAAGAATTCGGCATCGTGCTGGCAGTGGTTGCTTGTGGGCGGTGTGTAGTAGCTCTCGGTGCCGTCCGCGTTTGTTATGATCATAGAGGAACCGCTCTGCAGGGAGGCATCCTCCACCAGAGGCAGCTCCGCCCGGCCGTAGGTCTTGAAGGGACATTCGGCGCTGGCGGGGAGCAGGTCATAGGCACACAGCTCACCCTCGTAGTGGATGTCGCAGCTCTCCGTGGGCTGGGTCCCTTCCGCAAAGTACTCGGAATGGACATAACCGTCACAGAAGCCGGCTACCGGAAGCTTGCCGGACTTGGAGCAGACATCCACCCGCACAATGCCCTGAGGGATCGTAAACTGTTCGTTTGGCAGGTTCTCGTGTACCCGCTTCATGACAGCCCGCCAGAGGGTCTTGGCAATGGCGGATTCATTGTTGGGGCTTGAGGTGCGCATGCTCACGTTATTGTCATATCCGGCCCAGACGGTACAGGTGTAGTAGGGGGTGAAGCCGGAGAACCACACATCCACCGTGTTGGTGGAGGTTCCCGTCTTGCCGGCGATGGCCATGCCGCTCTTAAAGTTTGCGCTGGCTCCGGTACCGGTGGTCACCACATCTACCATGGCATCCGTCAGAAGGAAAGCGGTAGTCTCCTTTAATACCTGTCTGGAGTAGGGCGTTGTGTTGTCAAGGATCACATTCCCGTCGGAGTCGGTCACTCTTGTGTAGAGCTTGGGCTCCACATAGGTGCCCATGTTGGCGATAGTGGCATAGCCTGCGTTCAGCTCGTAAGGGGTGACACCGTAGGTGAGTCCTCCCAGTGCGAGGGTCTGGTTCACATCGCTGTAGATCTGGTTTCCGATGAGGACACCGTCAGTCAGGGTGGTGAAGCCCATATTTAACAGATAGTCATAGCCCAGCTGGGGGGTGATCACTGTCTCGGTCTTCACGGCGATGATATTCATGGAATCCCGGATGGCATCGCGGATGGAGTTGATGCCGCGGTAGCCGGTCTTGTACCAGTTCTTGATCGGGGTTCCGTCGTCGTAGTTAAAGGGCGCGTCGTTGTAAACGGTGGCAAGGGTCTGACCGGCGCTGTCCAGGGCGGGCGCAAAGGCTGCCAGCACCTTGAAGGTGGAGCCGGGGGAACGGGTTGTGTCGGTGGCACGGTTCCAGGTCCGTCTTCCCTCCTTGACGCCGCGGCCGCCTACCAGGGCAACCACATAGCCGGTGGACTGGTCCTCGATGACCATGGCAGCCTGAGGCTGGGGTGTCATGGAGATTGTCTCCTCGTAATTATCTTCCGCCTCTGTCACCAGCAGCTCATCCATCATGGCGGCCCTGTATTTGTCGATCGCCTCGTAGGCGGCATCCTGGGAGGAGAAGATCAGGTTGAAGCTGCTGCTCCCGTTTGCCTTAAACCAGGAGGTCATGTTCTCCTTGCTGTAATTGTGCTTTTCTCCCGCAGAGTCGGTGATGGTCAGGGCATAGTCCAGATACCACTTCACATCCTCGGGGAAGTTCTCCGCGTTGGCAAACTCCTCATCGGCGATGGCCTGGATGGTGGGATCCATGGTGGATTCGATGCGCAGTCCCCCGGAGGTCAGAAGCTTCTGGGCGTTGGCCTCTGAGTAGCCCGCTATATTCACCAGATCGTCCAGCACCTGCTCATACACTGCGTCGGAGAAGTAGGAGCCGGAGGTGGTGTTGGTATTGTCCCTGTAATCCACATCATAAGAGCCGATGCGCTCATACACTGCATCCGTGTCGGCGATCGCAACGTCGTACTGTGCCTGGGTGATAAATCCCAGTTCCAGCATATTGTCAAGGCAGGTCTTGCGCCGCTTTGCGTTGGCTTCCGGATGGCTGATGGGATTGTAGCCGGAGGGGTTCTGGGTGATGCAGGCGATGACGGCAGCCTCGGAGACTGTCAGGTCGCTTGCGGATTTTCCGAAATAGCGCTTGGAAGCCGCCTCCACGCCCAGAGTGTTCTGCCCTAAGTTGATGGCATTCATGTACTCTAAGAGGATCTGGTCCTTGGTGTAGTATTTGGAGATCTCCAGGGCGAGGTACTGCTCCTGAAGCTTTCTCTTGATCTTTTTGATATAATTTTTACCCTCGGAGGTCCACTCTGTAAACACAGTGTTTTTTAAGAGCTGCTGGGTGATGGTGCTGCCGCCCTGGGTCTCCTCACCGCCGGTCTTTAAAAACTGGTAGAGGGAGCGGACGATCGCCTGAAAGTCAATGCCGTTGTGCTGGTAAAAGCGTTCATCCTCGATGGCGACAAAGGCCTTTCCCAGGTAATCCGGCAGCTCGTCCATGGACTCGATGCGCAGACGGTTGGAGTTGGAACTGACGTACTGGTCGATCTCATTTCCCTCGCAGTCATAGACGATGGTGGCCTGTCCTGTGGCGACCACATCGCCCAGATGGATGGTGGGGGTGGAGGCAAGAATGCCCTTGTATATACCGATGCCTGCGGACACGCCGCAGATGCCGATGCCGATGACGGCGATCAGGATCAGTTCAACGATCGTCAGAAATATCTTTTTGCGCCATTTGACGCCTTTAGAATTAAGTGCCTTCTGCTTTGCGCGGACACCTTTTTTACCATAATTCATCTGGTATCACCTTTCTGTAATTGCTTTTGGGTATGAAAAACAGATGCCTGCCCCGCAGCCGCCTGTTTTTCGATTTGCGCCTATTATAACAAAAAAACGTATGTAAATAAAGGTTTTTATTTCAGAGGTTTTGCGCGGGAGGGGCAAAATGCTTTTCGGGGGTTCCTGTCATAGAGTATTGCACTGTTTTGCGCATGTATGCTACCATAGGAAGCGGAAAGGCATAAAAGATTGTTGTCCGGGGAACGGCAATCATGAAGGAACATAAAAGTCTGAGGATTTTGGAGAGGCATGGTGTCGGAATGAAGTCAGAAAACAATGTGAGCTCCTACCGGGTGCTTCTGTCCGGCGGTGAGGGAGAGTATGTGGAGAAAAAATCCCGCTTTATCGCAACCGTCCGAAAGTGTGAGACGGAGGAAGAGGCCCTGGCCTTTATAGAGGAGATGAAGAAAAAATACTGGGATGCAAGGCACAACTGCTCGGCCTTTGTCATCGGCAGTCTGGGGGAGCTGGCCAGGTTCAGTGATGACGGAGAGCCCGGCGGCACGGCGGGGCGCCCCATGCTTGAGGTCCTGATGGGGGAGGAGATCCGAAATGTGGCGGTGGTGGTGACCAGGTACTTCGGCGGTGTCCTCTTGGGGACCGGCGGGCTGGTGAGAGCCTACACCCAGGCGGTCAAAGAGGGATTAAAAAACTGCGTTGTGGGCAGAATGCTTTTTGGATACGAGATAGAGATGACTACCGATTACAACGGTGTCGGAAAGCTGCTCTATCTTCTGAGAAATGCCGGACTTTCGCCGCTTTCTGCCGACTATACGGACAAGGTGGTCCTGAAGGTCTTAGTCCCGGCCGGGGAGGCGGAGGGACTGAAAAAGGACATGCAGGAGGCGACCGGCGGCAAAGTGCGTTTTGAGACTTTGAGGGAACTTTATTTCGTTGACAAAGAGCAGGCGGACGTTTAAAATGAAAGTGGTTTCAAAATAAAGGCATTTCGAAAGGTGGTGGTTTTTTTATGAAGAGTAAGACTGTAAGCAGTGACAACCCTCTTCCTGGTCGAAGTAGCGGCACAAACATAAAAAAATCACATAAGGAGAAATGCTATGGACGTAAGGAAAGAAGAACTGGAAGAACTGCGTGAACTCCTGAACACCAAGCAGTACACGAAGCTGCGTCAGTTCCTGGCGGAGCTGAATGAGGCGGATACCGCGACACTTGTGGAGGAACTGGAAGAGGAGGAAATCCTGAAGGTTTACCGGATCCTGCCCAAGGATCTGGCTGCGGATGTCTTTTCCTATCTGAATGTGGAGGTACAGCAGAAGATCATCACCTCCCTGTCGGATAAGGATGCAGCCGGCGTCATCGACAATCTGATGGCGGATGATGCGGTGGATCTGCTGGAGGAAATGCCTGCAAACGTGGTGGACAAGCTGTTGGAGAATGCAAGGCCGGACACCAGACAGGCGATCAATCATCTGCTGCGTTACCCGGAGGACAGTGCAGGAAGCATTATGACGGTGGAGTATGTCTCCCTGAAGGAAAATCTCACCGTCGATCAGGCCATCGAGCACATCAGGAAGGTGGGGCTGGACAGCGAGACTATCAACATCTGTTATGTGCTGGACGCCCAGAGAAAGCTGGTGGGTACCGTGGCTCTGCGGTATCTGCTCTTAAGTGACGGGGATGAGATCATCGGGGAGCTGATGCACGAAAATGTCATCTCCATCAACACTCTCATGGATCAGGAGCAGGTTGCGGCGCAATTTAAAAAATATGACTTTACAGCGATGCCTGTCGTAGACAATGAGGACAGGCTGGTGGGGATCATCACTGTCGATGATATCGTGGATATCATGGAAGAAGAGACCACCGAGGATATGGAAAAAATGGCAGCTATCGTCCCCAGCGACAAGCCATACATGAGGACGACCGTGTGGGAGACCTACAAAAAGAGGATTCCCTGGCTGCTTCTGCTGATGGTGTCGGCTACCTTTACGGGAGCCATCATCACCTCCTTTGAGGAGGCTTTGAGCGTCTGTGCGGTACTGACAGCCTTTATCCCCATGCTGATGGATACGGGCGGAAACGCAGGCGGACAGGCAAGTGTTACGGTGATCCGCGGACTCTCCCTGGGGGAGATCGAGTACCGGGATGTGCCGAAGGTGATCTGGAAGGAGATCAGGACTGCCGTGCTCTGCGGACTGACACTTTCCGTGGCGAACTTTGCCAAGCTGATGCTCTTCGACAGGGTGGGGCTGATGGTGTCTCTGACGGTGTGCCTGACCCTGATCGTGGCGGTGCTTCTGGCTATGCTGGTGGGCTGTCTTCTGCCCGTCGGCGCAAAGCGTCTGGGCTTTGACCCTGCGGTGATGGCGAGTCCCTTCATCACTACGATCGTGGATGCCCTGTCACTGCTTGTCTATTTCCGGTTTGCAACCATGATCCTGGGATTATGATAAAAAACATCGCCCGGCGGGCATCTGTTCTGTGCGGATCAGGCGAAACGGAGAAAGAAAATCCGGTAAAATATAAATTTCAGATAATCGCACGATTTTGTTGATGAAATCGTGCGATTCGTATA
>CAYPSH010000061.1:0-7655 GCA_964413445.1 uncultured Acetatifactor sp. | reverse complement strand
TGAAGAACTGGACAGAAAAATCGATGCATTGCTGGAAGCGATGACATATGAAGAAAAGATGAGTCTGCTCTGGGGAGAAGAGGAGTCGGAGGGACGGATCAAGACAGGCAATGCGGGGTATCAGACGGGAGTACCGCGGCTTGGAATTCCGGAAATGGTGATGTACGACGGACCTGCAGGTACAACGGGGATCTGTGAGAGCACCGGACTGATGCAGGCAAGCCTGATGAGCTGTTCCTGGGATGAGGATGCGGCCTATCAGTACGGATGCATCGCGGCATCCGAGGCGGCTGCCATGAGCGGAAACTATCTGTTGGCTCCGCAGGCCGATACCATCCATACACCTCATTTTTTGCGGAATAAGGATATGAAGGGGGAGGACAGCTTTTTAAGTGCAAAGCTGTGTGCTGCCGAAGCGCGTGGAATCCTGGATCAGAACGTGGTTGCCACGGTAAAACATTTTGGCGTGGCAAATGTCAGAGATGATAAAGCGGAGCCGGATAAAAATGTGATCGTTGATGAGCAGACCCTTCATGAAACATATCTGCGGCCCTTTGAAGAGACCGTGCGAAAAGGAAAAGCCGGATCCGTGATGAGCTCTTATAATATTTTAAACGGAGCCTACTCGACAGCCAATACCTGGTTAAACAAGGACGTCCTGAGAAATATGTGGAATTTCAGAGGAAGCGTCATGAGCGACTGGGGAGCTGTACACCAGTTCACTCTGGACCGGGGAATGGATATAGAAATGCCCAGCGGCGCATACAATGACCGGGAACGGATTTTAAAACGGGTGAGACGGGGGCAGATCAGTCTGGAGCTGATAGATGAGGCGGCAAGACATGTGCTGAACGGGATTGCTCAGGCCGGTCTGTTATCACTGGTCAGGCTGGACGAGGACGGCACCGTGATGGAGGACCCGGAACATAAAGATCCGATTCGGATGGAATGGTGTTATCAGGAGGCTGTGCAGGCAGGACTTTTGGAGAAAAATGCAGAGAAGGCAAGACTGATCCTGAGGGAGAGCATTGTGCTCCTGAAAAATGAGGGGAATACGCTCCCGATTTCAAAAGACAGTTCAGAGAAAATCGTACTGATCGGTCTCGGCGCATCTTATCCTGTGTGCGGAGAACTGCAGGAACGCAGCTTCGGAAGACTGGAACGGATGGTATCCGGCTCAGAAGCGTTGGAGGAGCTGACAGGCAGGAGTTACCCCACAGAACCGGGAATTGATTTTGTCGGTGAAGTGATCCCGAAGGAGGTGCTGTTTACGACACCGGAATGCAGGGAAAACGGGGTGATAAGAGAATATGGCATCTCCAGCGAGGATGTGGCAAAGGCGGTTGTCGCCTTCAATCCCGGCGGAGGAGGATTTGAGTTTTTCGGCATGAAGCAGGTCAATGAGGATGGGGATGAGATTGACACGGGGATGGCCGGATATGCCAAGGTGCTGGATGCAGATCTTCCGGATAACAGAAACCGGCAGATAGCTGCACTGGATGAGGTGATCAACTTTACCTGCGGGACAGAAAACGGAAAAATCGTGAAGCATTTCCGAAATGCGGAGAACGGAACCGCATTTAGAAACGGGGAGGCCTACACATGGAGAACTTATCTGAAGGCACCGGAGAGCGGAGAGTTTATCCTCAAACTGGAATGCATCGGGGGAAGTGCAAGGTTCCTGATTGAAATAGACGGGGAATGGAAGGAAGTTGCAGCCAATAAGATGCGGGAAAATACCCAGTGGCCCTGGGAAACCATCGTCAACACACCGGAGGGAATGGCGATTGATTCCAGAAGCTTTTCCCTTAAGAAGGATAAGGTCTATCCGGTTCTGGTCTATGCAAGACAAGGTATTCCAAATAAAGATATGCAGCTGAGGATTGCCTGGTCGACACCGGAGTACCGCAGGAAAAATTATGAGAATGCCCTGAAGCTTGCAGCGGGGGCGGATAAAATCTTATTCTATGCGGTCAACATGGAAGAGGCCATTACCATGTTTGAGAGAATGGTCCGGGTCAGAAGAGAAATTGACCTCATCGGGGAACAGAAAAAGCTTTTGATGGATGTACTTGCTGCAAAGAAGCCGACGGCAAAGATTGCTGTGATCGTGCAGTCTTCCAATGCCATAGCTGCCGGAGAATGGGTCGATCAGGCGGATGCGGTGCTGACGACATATCTGCCGGGACAGGAGGGCTCCCGTATTTTGGCAGAAATTCTCACCGGTGTGACGAATCCGTCCGGTAAGCTGACGCAGACCTGGCCGAAAAACAATGAAGATACGCCGGTAACGGATTCAGAGGAGCATTATATCGGACGGGAATTCGGATATATGGAGGATGGTGAGAAGAGAATCCGGCTGACGGAAGGGATTTTCTTTGGGTATCGCTATTATGACAAATATCAGATAGAACCCTGTTTCCCGTTTGGACATGGCCTTTCCTATACTACCTTTTCGTACAGCAACATGCGGGTACTGGAAAAGGAAAATACCTTTGCGGTACAGCTGGATGTGACAAATACCGGAGAACGGGCAGGGGATGAGGTGGTAGAACTGTATCTGGGAAAGGCAGAGGTGCCGCCCTATGTGCAGATCGCTGAAAAGCAGCTTTGCGGATTTCAGAGAGTGCGGGATCTGAAACCCGGAGAATCCAGGACGGTCACCATAGAGGCAGACCCTGTGATGCTGTGTTACTGGGATACAGCTTTGCCTCTCACACAGAGGGAAGACGGAAGCAAAGACAAGTGGCGCAGGGCTGTGGGAAAGAGAAAACTTTTTGTAGGAGCATCCAGCCGGGATATACGGCTGACAACAACAATAGATGTTCAACCAGAAGAAAAAAGAGGAGGAAGCAAAACATGAAAAAGAAGATCTTAGCAACCCTGTTGAGTGTGACCCTGGCAGCCGGTGTTCTGGCCGGATGCGGTCAGACGGAGACGACGACACAGACCGGCAGCTCTTCTGCGTCCCAGGCAGAATCCACTACAGATACTGCAAAAGAGGAAACGGAGCAGTCCCAGGAAGAGGTTTCCCTTTCTCAGGATCTGGAGACCATTCACGTGTACATCATGAAAATGGGAGATGCAAACATTGATGCAGAGGCCGAGATCGAGGCAGCGATCAATGAGTATATCGAGCCGTTGATTTACGCGGATATCGACTTAAACTTTATTGAGCAGGCATCCTGGACGGATCAGATCAACATGATGATCGCGGCAGATGAGGATATTGACCTGATCTGCGGCGTGAGACAGCTGAAGACCTTATACCAGAACGGAGGTCTGATGGAGTTGGATGATCTCCTGGATCAGTACGGAAGCGGGATCAAGGAGGCGGTTGCCCAGAAGTATCTGGATGCCTGTGTTTTGGACGGGAAGTTATATGCGATACCTACCATCAGAGATCTGGCCAGCAATGAGATCTATATGTACGATGCGGATATTGCGGCGCAGTACGGGCTGGAGATGAAGGATGCCATGACACTGGAGGAGCTGGAGACAGAGCTTTTAAAGCTGCATGAGGCAGCGCCCGATCTGGTTCCCATCTATATGAACAGCATGGTGCGTACCCTGTCCTCCTGGCCTGCATGGGATCCTATGGACGACAACTTCGGCGTAGTATTCTATGACGGGGACGGTTCTGTGGAGAACCTGTATGAGAGCGATTATTACACCAATCTGGTTCAGACCACAAGAAGATGGTTCCAGGAGGGGCTTATCTACAGTGAGGCAGCAGTTACAACCTCAACCTTCCTTGACCTGATCAATGCAGGTACCGGCTTCGGCGCATTTGCAGGCGGCCAGCCCGGGTATGACACCAATATGTCCAACACGGTAAACAGGAACATCAAGATGACAGAGGTTATGCCCGCGGTCGCAACGACCAGCGGTGTGCAGACCATCTCCTGGCTGATGCCTGTAACCTGTCAGGTGCCGGAGAAGTCTATGGCTTTGCTTAATCTGCTGTATTCGGATGCATATGTTGTCAATACACTGACCTACGGCATTGAAGGGGAACATTACCAGTTTGTAGACGAGGCAGAAGGCATCATCGGCTATCCGGACGGCGTGACATATGAAAATTCCAGCTGGAATTCCTTCCCTACCTATATGGCAGGAAATGAGACCATCGGCTATATCTGGGAAGGCTTCACCGCCGACAGATGGACTGTGCTGAGCGCCTTCAATGAGAGTGCTACGCCTTCTCCCGCTCTGGGCTTTGCTTTTGACAACAGCTCGGTGACAAATGAGATCACTGCCTGCAACAACGTCATTGCAAAGTATGCGGTGAGCATTGAAACCGGTTCTGTGGATCTGGACGAGAATCTGCCCAAGTTCCAGCAGGAACTCAGGGATGCCGGGATCGACAAGATCATTGAGGAAAAGCAGAGACAGTTTGATGAGTGGAAGGCAGTAAATCGGTAACAGGAAAAAGGGGCTGCCTGTGGGATGTGGTCTCGCAGGCAGCCTGAGTGCTATGACAGGTTATCTTTGAGGATGGAACGGATGAAAAAGCATCGAATCAAAAAATATATACCTTTTTTTATCATGATGGCACCGGGGCTTGCGTATCTGATCATCAACAATTATATCCCGATGCTCGGAATTGTGATCGCATTCAAAAATTACAAATTTAATACAGGGATCCTGGGAAGTAAGTGGTGCGGTTTGAGCAATTTCACCTATCTGTTCTCCACGGGAGATGCATGGAAGATCACGCGCAACACGATCCTTTATAATGTAGTTTTCATTATCCTGGATATGTTTCTGGCAATTACAATCGCGATCATATTAAATGATGTGAGAAATGCAGTTTCAAAAAAGATCTATCAAACCTTTATCCTGTTCCCGTATCTGATCTCAATGGTGGTGGTCAGCTATCTGGTATACGGATTCCTGAGCCCGGCATCAGGTTTTGTCAATAATACTTTTCTGAAGGCGCTTGGGAAGGAGGGCATCGCCTGGTATTCTGAGCCGAAATACTGGCCGTTCATCCTGGTATTTGTACAGGTATGGAAGAGTGTCGGGTATTCCAGCGTGATTTACCTTGCCGCACTGACAGGAATTGACCCGGGATTCTATGAGGCGGCTGAACTGGACGGCGCCAGCAAGATGCAGCGGGTACGCTTCATTACTCTGCCGTGCCTGAAGGGAACCATCATCACCATGCTGCTCTTACAGATTGGCAAGATTTTCTATTCTGACTTTGGACTGTTCTATCAGGTCCCCATGAACTCCGGGGTATTGTACGATGTGACATCGACGATCGATACCTATGTGTACAGAGGGCTGATGGAAAGTTATAACATTTCCATGTCGGCGGCAGCAGCATTTTATCAGTCCGTGGTGGGATTTATCCTTGTGCTTATCGCAAACAAGGTTGTCTCTAAGGTGAATGAAGAAAATGCTTTGTTTTAAGGAGAAGAAGATGAGTAGAGCGGAACGAAAGAGTCAGATCATAGACCACATCATCCTGGTCGTTTTCAGTGTAATAGCAATTTTACCATTTTTGCTGATGTTAGCCTCCTCTTTTTCCAGTGAATCATCCCTGTTGAATTACGGGTACGGATTCTGGCCGAGGGAAGGGAGTACAGAAGCCTATCGGTATCTGGCATCCAATGCGGATGTCATCATGAGATCTTACGGGATCACGATCCTTGTGACCGTGGCAGGGACAAGTGTGGGAGTTTTGTTTACTATCTGCCTGGCCTATCCTTTGTCCATGCCGGATATGCCCCTGCGAAGACTGATTTCCTTCCTGATCTATTTTACCATGCTCTTTAACGGCGGTGTGGTATCTACCTATATCATGTATTCCCGGTATCTTGGCATCCGGAATACCCTGTGGGCGCTGCTGATCCCGAACCTGCTCGTAAACGCGTTCCAGATCATCCTTGCCAGAAGCTTTTTCCAGAGCAGTATACCGGGGGAGATCCTCGAATCTGCCAGAGTGGACGGATCAGGTGAATTCCGCATCCTGGTCCAGATCGTTTTTCCCATGACGAAGCCGATCCTGGCGACTCTGGTCCTGATCAAGGGCCTGTCCTACTGGAATGACTGGACGAACGGACTATATTATGTCAATGATTCCAGCCTGTACAGCATCCAGCAGCTCCTTAATACGATGCTGCAGAATATCAAAGCGATCCAGTCCAGCACGAATCTTGCGGAAGGGGCGAATGCCCTTTCCCACATGCCGACGACGGCAACCCGTATGGCAATTGCTGTGATCAGCATTCTGCCGATCGTCATAGTGTATCCTTTCTTACAGAAGTATTTCATCAAGGGGATCACAATCGGAGCAGTAAAAGGATGAGAGCAAGAAAAAATGGGTATTATGAGAAAAAAACAAACATGATCGTGATCCTGCTCACTACAATGTGTGTAGGCGTGGCATATGGCATGTTTAATCCGGTATTTTCCATGTATGCCGGAAGCCTGGGGCTTTCCACAAAGACGGCGGGAAGCATCATCGCAGCAGCAACATTCCTGTGTCTGTTCGGAAGAATCAGTGTGGGCAGGCTATGCGCAAAGTGGAACGCCCGTCTGCTGGTCAGGCTGCCGCTTTTCATGATGCTCTTTGCCTATCTGCTCCTGAAGGTCAGCCAGAATCTTTTGCTGGTGGTCTTCGCGGAAATCCTTCAGGTGTTTGGCATGGGGATGTCGGTGACGGCACTGAGCACATTGGCTGTTCAAAATACGGCTGAGGAAAAGCTGGGCTCCGGCGTAGGTATTTTTAATCTCAGCGCAACACTGGCACAGAGTCTGGCTCCTGCTCTGGGTGCCTATCTGGCAGGCGAGAACAGATATGATCTTCTGTTCCTTGCCGCAGCCGGTGTGATCCTGGGAGGGCTTCTTCTGGCGGGAGGGATTTGGGATACGCAGGAGAAGCCTCAGAGAAGGAACATTTCAGCCGGGGAGAAGAAAGAAAAGGAAAGAGTGCATTTTTCTGACTTCCTCTGTCCTGCTGCTTTTTCTGTGGCCCTTCTGATGATTTTGTACAGCATAGCATATTCCTCTGTCTACAGCTATGTTTCTCTCTGCGGAGCAGAGAGGGGTATCGGAAATATTTCCGTCTTCTTTACCATTAGTTCTGTGGTGATGATTTTTACCAGGGTCTGCAGCGGAAGACTGTTGGATCAAAAAGAAATCCGGATCGTGATCCTGCCCGGGTATCTGGTGATGACAGGAGCTCTGATCGTGATCGCCAATGCCGGTACGCTGCCTGCTTTCTGCGTGGGTGCCGTCTTAAACGGGCTTGGATTCTGCACAGTCCAGACTGCACTGCAGGTGATGGCTGTGCGGAGTGTGCCGGAAGAGGAAAGAGGAGTGGCGAACAGCACCTATTACGTGGGCGGAGATATCGGGTTGTCTATCGGTGCTTATCTGGCAGGAAATCTTGCTTATTTTGTGGGATATCGGAATATGTATCTGCTGATGGCGTGTGTGAGTGTGGGAAGTATTCTCTTTTTTCTGCTTCTGACGAAAAAAAACCATGGCAGCAGGAAAAATAATGCTTGACTTTATGACCTGGATCAGGTAATATATTCAATGTTGCTGGTGATGTGTGAATCCCTGCGGCGTTGGATGTGCGTTTAGATCAGCTGGATAGAGCGTTTGGCTACGGACCAAAAGGTCGGGGGTTCGAATCCTCT
>CAYPSH010000060.1:0-7686 GCA_964413445.1 uncultured Acetatifactor sp. | reverse complement strand
TAGAAGATAATTTGAACTTTGCAGTGAAAACGATGAAATAAAAGCTTCATCAGTTCTTCGGGTTTTGCCCATTAAATAAGGATGGCGTTTTGTGCAAAACGTCATCCTTCCCATATGCAAAGCCCAGTCATTATTCGCTTTTCTTAGTCAATTACCTTAATACTCTCGATCACAGGCTGGTTTTCCTTTGACACTGTGCCATTGGAATCTGTGACGGGCGTGTTCTCGCAGATGGCATCCACCACCTCCATACCCTCTGTCACATAACCGAAGCAGGCATACTGTCCGTCCAGATAGGTGCTGTCCTCATGGACGATAAAGAACTGGGAGCTGGCACTGTCCATCTGGGAGGAACGCGCCATGGAGATGGCTCCCCTGGTATGAGAGAGGTTATTTTCCACACCGTTTGCAGAAAATTCGCCCTTGATCGTCTCGTCGGAGCCGCCGGTTCCGTTGCCTAAGGGATCGCCGCCCTGGATCATGAAGCCGGAAATGACACGGTGAAAGGTCAGACCGTCATAAAAGCCCTCCCCGGCAAGCTTTAAGAAATTGGCAACGCTGATGGGCGCCGCATCCGCATCCAGTTCCACGGAAATCGTACCGTAATCCTTCACAGAGATCTCCACATGGTGTTTTCCCGTCAACTCCTCTGTCTCTGCTGCGACAGTCTCACCTGTCTCGCTCTCACTCTGCGCGCTGTCCTCCTTGTTTCCGCATGCTGTCATGGAAAGCACCAACAGAGCCGCCATTAACAAACTGATAAACTTTTTCACATTTCCTCCATTCCGTACTGCCGTAAATTTCCTTCTGCGATCCTTCCTGTACCTCGCCGGAAGCCCGCATCGAAGGAGACTGTCCTGTTCTGACGGCGGCAGTACCCGCTATCGGGGTTCATTGTAGCAAATCGACTTTCTCAATTCAAGTGTTTTTGAGGGTTTTGGAGCCTGTTCACAAAAAATTCACGACTCTTCGTTTTTCCTCAGTTCAGAGATACCGGATCTCAATGCTGTGGAGCATAGTGGTGTTCTGCCAGCCGCCCGTGCCGGGTGTACCCGTATGCCACAGGCACAGCCCGCCGCAGGAATTTT
The DNA here is from genome assembly GCA_964413445.1 of uncultured Acetatifactor sp. Classification (GTDB taxonomy): domain Bacteria; phylum Bacillota; class Clostridia; order Lachnospirales; family Lachnospiraceae; genus Acetatifactor. Next base: position 6,598 of record CAYPSH010000060.1, on the reverse strand, counting down.
CCTCCGCAGGTGCGCTTAACGTGACCCTGTGGGCATAGCCCTTTTCCCGGTGGCTTTCGGACTGCGCAGTCTTCGTCGTCACCGTGGCACGGAGCATTCCGCCCTCCGCCGCAAGCCTTATGGTACAGCCCGTCAGGAAACAGGAAGTGATGCAAAAGTCCGTCAAAAGCCTTGTATGCCCTTCCCTGTACTCCACCAACGCCATGAAAACCGCATCCGACGCCTCTTTTCTTCTCTGTATCCTCAGCCCGTAACCACTCAGCCGCTCCGTGTCGAACTTGATACACACATCCATATACTGTCCCGCACTTCCAAAGCCCTGGCCTGCGGTTTTTGCCGGGTCTGCCTCCACAGTCACGGACATGTCCCCGTAAGTCTTCCCTGCCGGTGTGTAGCGGAGTCTGGCACCCTGGGTATTCTGATAGAGTCCCCTGCCCACAGAGCCGTTTCCCGTCTCACCGTAACACCACGCCGCCCTGTCCATGTCCGGGGAAAAGCTCCCGAATTCCTCGGAATCCGGTTTCACATCCATTGGTCTTGCACAGTCAAAGGTCCAGAAATCAGGCGCAAGCTTTTCAGAACCTGTGATCGGCAGACACGAAAAATCCGTAAAGATGACTTTTTCATCCATCTCCGCCTTTTCCACAGGACTTTCCGCACACACACTGTATGTGGCTCCCGCAGGACTTCCCTGCACTTTTGGGGTGAGCACCGCCTTCAGGTATTTCCCCACATCTCCGGGTCCCGGAAGGTAACTCTTTAAGGGCGACTCCCCCGACACAGCCACGGGAATCTCCCCGTCCTCTCCGCCTTTTTCCAGACGATACCAGGAAATCTCGGTTTTGTCCGTCCTTTTCTCATCCGAAAGGCGGTACTCCACTCTGCGGACTCCGCTCTCAGCATACATCACAGGTTCCTGCACGAACACCGGCGCCTCCACAGGGCGGGGCAGGACCGTAACCTGTGCGCATGCCTCCAGCCCCGAGGGCGTCACGGCATAAACCGATACCCTGCGCGGGGATTCCGTCTCATTGCAGCCCGTCAGCACGCAGGTCCTCTCCCCGGTCTGTTCCATTTTTACATAAGAAGAGTCCGTCCCGTCCGTAAAAAAGCGCACGGCTTCCTCCCCTGTCCAGGGCTCCCCCGAAAACGCCAGAAGTTCCCCGGTCAGAGTCACACCTTCCCCTCCCGTTGCGATCTGTTCTCCCCCGGCTTTTATGAGGAGCTGCACCGGTGTACTGCCCTCCAGGAGAGCAGACGTATTGTAAACCGTTTTGCCGTCCCGCTCTGTCACATAGGTCTCCGAAAGAGGGCTGCCCTCCAGTTCCACTGTCTCTTTTCCGCCTTCCAACCCAAGGCGCACCGGTCTCCCGTTTAAGCTTACCCTGTACTGATAACAGCGGAGCGCTCTGTCCGGATACTTTGTCCAGCCCAGCGTCATCTTATCCTCCGCGCTGTGGAAGCGGCAGTCCGCCAGCACGACCTGTCCGCCCTCCTTGGTCAGATACTGGCATTTTCCCGACGCATCCCCCTGAAATCTGCTGTAGAAATCACAGTCCAGAAAAACCGCCCCTGTACCCTGTGCCTGATAAATGGGACGGCTGCCGTAAAAATCGAAATCACATTCAAGATAAACTGCATTGCCGTTCAAAGCGTCATCGGTGCTCTCAAAGTGGCAGTTTTGATAGAACGCCTTCCCGGCGCCGCACACCGGACACAGGTTCAATCTTCCCACAAACCTGCAATTGCAGGCGTAAAGCCTCCTCCCGCTCTGGAAGGCGATCTGCGCCTGGGTCACAGCCTCACATCTCTTCCCCTGATTCCGGGAAGGGTCTTTTTCATAGACCAGATCCACACAGCAGTAATTCCCCAGTGTCAGGTTGGAAAGCACAAGCTCCTCCGCCCGGAATAAAAACATGGTGTAGTTGCCGCAGGAGCCGTGGGACTGTCCCCGGTTTCCGGCGATCACCACATCCTCCGGTCTCTCCGACAGCCCCCGGATCTTCAGATTCGCACAGTCCACCTCCAGGCCGAAGGGCACAGGCTGTCCTCCCTTCGGGTATACCGTGTCCTGCGCCAGCGGGTCATCGATCCAGTAGACGCCGGGGGCGATGAGCAAAGTCACCGGCCGCTCCCCGGAAGCATTTTTGAATTCCGGTGCCTGCAGCGCCTCTCTGATGTCCCTGTACACATGGGAATGTTCCCCTACTTCTTCCTCCGTGAGGTTCTCATCCAGTAAAATCGTATATTCGTCCGTTTCTGTCAGTTTCACTATTTTTATATCTCCCACTCTCCGGCACCGCGGAAACTTTTTCATCAGCGTTTTTTTAAGTCACAAAAGCTCCAGATAGGTCTGCATGGGAATCTGCCCGTTTTCCGCGGTAGTGGCATTTGCCGCGGCCAGGGCTGCCGCCTTGCGGAGCATCATCCCTGCCTCTTCTCCCTCCAGACAGCTCATGGCAAGAGACGCCACCACCGTGTCGCCGCAGCCCACGGTGTTCACGGCCTTCACCTTTTTTGCCTGTTGAAAATAAGTCTGCTGCCCGTCCGCAAGAAAAAGTCCCTCCTCACCCAGAGTGACCACCATCCTGCAGCCGTGCGCAAGGCACAGTTTTCCCGCAGTCTCCTGCACTGCCTCCGTATCCGCAAGCGGACCGTCCGCCAGATACTCCAGTTCCTTGCGGTTCGGCTTCACCCAGTCCGGTCCTGCGCTGATGCCGCATCTCAAAGCCTCCCCGGAGCTGTCCAGGATCACCGGTATGCCCCTCCTGCGGCATTCCCCGATGAGCTCTGCGTAAATATCCGCGGGAACTCCTTCCGGCACGCTGCCGGAGAGTACCACGAGGCTGCTCATCTCAAGGCAGCCGCTAAACTGCCTCTTAAACTCCTCCAGCTCCTTTTTTGAGATCACAGGTCCCGGCTCCAGAAGCTCCGTCACACTGCCGTCCTCCGCCAGCACGTTCACGTTGGTGCGGGTCTGCCCGCTGATATCTGTAAAAAAGCACGAGACACCCGCCTCTTCCATGGCGTCCCCGATCAGCCTGCCGCCGCTTCCGCCCAGAAAGCCTGTGAGCGCCACGGGCAGGCGAAACTGCCTGAGGACCTTTGCCACATTGACTCCCTTGCCTCCCGCGACACTGACCGCGCTCCGCAGCCGGTTGACCTTTCCGGGACAAACCCGGTCTGTCCTGCAGGTCTTATCCACAGCCGGATTTAAACTGACTACCAGTATCATCCTCTTTTTCCTCTTTTCCACAGGCTGTCAGCAATAATGCTGCATGATATACTGTACTTCCCTCTTGCCCCGGTAGGTGTTGATACCCAGCTGATAAGCCACCGACACGGGAAGCCTCGCTCTGCCCCAGTAGAGATCCGTCAGGCTTTGTCCGCCGAATTTTTCCGTGAGGAAGGCTTCGAATGCCTCAAGATCTCCGAAGTAGACAAGCTGTTTGATGCATCCGTCCGGTGTCTGTATCCGGAATCTGGCAAAATTCCTGTTCGCCCCCATCTTTACCCCGGAGAGGAACAAAAGATGCTTCTGGGCAAACAGCGGTCTGGGATTTCCCACGCCGAAGGGCTCCAGAAGTTCCAGCTCCTCCGCCAGATCCTCATCCGCATATTCCAGAGGCATCGGGATATCGATATGTACTTTGGGGATAAAATCCTCCTCTGAGAGCGGGCAGGTTTCGTTGATCGCCTTTCGGAAGGCCCCGATGTCCTCCTCCCGCATGGAAAGCCCCGCCGCCATGGCATGTCCGCCGAATTTCGTAAAATATTCCTTCACCTGCGTCATGGCATTGTACATGTGATACCCTTCCACAGACCGTCCGGAGCCCTTCACACCCTCCTCGCCCTTTGTGAGGACAAAGACCGGATGATGATATTTCTCTCTGATACGCCCTGCGATGATACCTGCCAGGCTCTCATGGACCTCCGGGAGGAAGATGACGAGTATCCTGTCCTTTTCCATCCCCTGCTCTTTGAGGTACGCTTCCGCCTCCTCCACCCCGCGCAGGGTCAGATTCTTTCTGCTTTCATTCAACGCCTTCAGTTCTGCGGCGGCACTCATGGCTTCTGTCTTTGTCTGACTCTGCAAAAGCTCCAGCGCCCTCTTTGCCGTGTCCAGCCGCCCCGTCGCATTCATGCAGGGACCGATGACAAAGCCGAGATGATGGGCATTCAGCTTCTCCGGAGCGATCTGATTGACCTCCATCAGGGCGAGAAGTCCCGGATTTTCCGTCTTTCTCATCCTCTTGAGGCCCTCCTTCACCAGAATCCTGTTTTCATCCTTCAGTTCCATCACATCGCAGACCGTGGCAAGCGCGGCGAACTCCAAAAACTCGCCCATCGCCCCCTTAAGCTCTGCGTTCCCGGTCTTCTCCGCAAGGGCCTGGATCAGCTTGTAAGCCACCACTGCGCCGCAGATCCCCTTGAAGGGATAAGGACACTTTTCCTGCTTCGGATCGATGACCGCCTGTGCCGGCGGCAGAAGCTCCCTGCGGGTGAAAGTCCCGTCCTCACCCTTCTCCTCCGCAAACGGCACCTCATGGTGGTCCGTGACGATGACCTGTATCCCGTAGGAAGCGGCCAGAGCGATCTGCGCTCCCGCGGCGATCCCGTTGTCACAGGTCACGATCAGGCCGATCCCATCCTCTCTGGCTTCCTCTATGAGATGCTCATTCAGACCGTAGCCGTCATGGATCCGGTGGGGGATCGCCGTGTCCGCAGCTGCTCCGAGGATCTGAAATCCCTTCGTCAGGATGTAAGAAGAACAGATCCCGTCCACATCATAGTCCCCTATGACCCGGATGGGTGTCCCAAGGCCCACGGCCTCCAGGATCAGCTCCACTGACCTTTCCATATCCTTCAGAAGCCATGGCGAATAACACTCATCCAGTTTACCGTATAAAAATTTTTCTATCTCCGACTCCTGTGTCAGATCCCGGTTTCTCAGGATCCTGGCGAGGATCGGACTGATGCAGAAGCTTTCCGCCCACCTCTGAAAGTCGGCCTTTTTTACAGACACAAGCCATTTTTCCATTGTTGTCCCACCCGCAATTGAATCAAAAGACATCTTCCCTTTCGGAAAGATGCCTCTTGTAATATTTCCTCAGCTGTTCAGATTCCATTGCAGCCGGCTTACGCGGCCTACAGCTGTGCGATATCCACCAGCGTCAGCTCGTTGCTGGCATTTTCCAGGCTGGTCACCAGTGCGCGTGCCGTATCCATTGCCGTGATGCAGTGGACGCCTGTCTCGATAGAAGTACGCCTGATCAGGAAACCGTCCCTGGACTTGTCGCGGCCCTGGGTGGGGGTGTCGATGACAAGATCGATCCTGTGCCCCAGGATCAGATCCATCACTGTGGGGGACTCCTGGGAAATCTTGTTGACCTTTCTCGCCTTGACGCCGGCCTCGTTCAGGGCTGCGGCGGTACTTCTGGTGGCGTAGATGGTATAACCCAGCTTTTCGAAGCGGCGGCCGATCTCTATCGCCTCGCCCTTGTCCGCATCCTTCACCGTCATGATCAGGTTCTTGTATTTGGGCAGGTTTACACCTGCGCCCAGAAAGGCCTTGTAGAGCGCCTCATTGTAATCCTTTGCAATGCCGAGACATTCTCCGGTAGACTTCATCTCCGGCCCCAGGCTGATCTCAGCGCCGCGGATCTTCTCAAAGGAGAACACCGGCATCTTGATGGCATAGTACTCTGCCTCCGGCTGCAGTCCGGGCTCATAGCCCAGCTCCCTGATCGTTTTTCCGAGGATGACCTCCGTGGCAAGATCCACGATGGGAATGCCGGTCACCTTGCTGATATAGGGAACCGTACGGGAGGAGCGAGGGTTGACCTCGATGACACAGACATCCTCTCCGATGGCGATGAACTGAATGTTGATCAGTCCCTTTACGTGCAGAGCCTTTGCCAGTCTCCTGGTGTACTCCGCAATTTTCTCCTTCACGGCCTGTCCGATGGTGGGCGCCGGATAAACGGAAATGCTGTCGCCGGAATGGACGCCTGTCCTCTCAATGTGCTCCATGATGCCGGGGATCAGGATGTCAGTGCCGTCGCAGACAGCGTCCACCTCCACCTCTTTCCCCTGTAAATATTTGTCCACAAGGATGGGGTGATCCTGTGCGATCCGGTTGATGATCGCCATGAATTCCTCTATCTCCGCGTCGCTTAAGGCAATCTGCATGCCCTGTCCGCCCAGCACATAGGAGGGACGCACCAGCACAGGATAGCCCAGACGGTTTGCAACCTCCTTTGCCTCCTCGGCCGTGTAAACGGTTCCGCCGGCCGCACGGGGGATCCTGGTCTCCTCCAGGATCCTGTCGAACAGTTCTCTGTCCTCCGCGGCATCCACATCCTCCGCCTTGGTGCCCAGGATGGGAACACCCATCTTCATCAGGCTTTCCGTCAGCTTGATGGCGGTCTGCCCGCCGAACTGCACCACCGCTCCGTCGGGATGTTCAATGTTCACCACAGCCTCCACATCCTCAGGTGTCAGCGGCTCAAAGTACAGCTTGTCGGCAATGTCAAAGTCCGTGCTGACCGTCTCGGGGTTGTTGTTGATGATGATCGTCTCATAGCCTGCCCTCGAG
>CAYPSH010000059.1:6527-7749 GCA_964413445.1 uncultured Acetatifactor sp. | reverse complement strand
GTCTCCAGCGCTTCATAGACCCGAAGCATCTCACCGACGCTCCACGCCTGGGCAAAACACCCCCTGGAGGAGGCGGGAAAGAGCCCGTCATAGATTTCCGGGAGCTGCCCGGCACAGCCCTCCCGCAGGGCGGCCGCAGTGCTTTGCAGCTGCTCCTTTACCTTATCCCTTGCCTCCCCGGAGAAATCGTTGACCTTCAGGTACGCCAGATAGTAAGCTCCAAGCGGGAAGACCCAGACAGTCCCCTGATGGTACGCCAGATCCCTCTCAAGCATCCCGCCGCCGTAGCAGGGATGGAAATCCTCATCCTCCGGCTCCAGAGTCCGCAGACCGAGGGGTGTGTACAGCTTTTCAAAAACCGCCTCCACCACCTGCCTCTCCCGTTCCCTCTCCAGAAGGGAAAAGGGCAGAGACACTGCCCATATCTGATTACAGCGAAGCTGCCTGTCAGCAGGCTGCTCCGGATCGGAGAGCACATCCTTCAGGCACTTTTTCTCTTCGTTCCAGAATTTCTCCCGGAAGCTTTTTTTTACCAGTTCCGCCAGGGAGCGGTATCTGCCTTCCGCTGCGCCTTCCCGGAGCATACCGGAAAAACAGTCCATGATGCACAGGGCATTGTACCAGTAAGCATTGATCTCCACAGGCTTTCCGTGTCTGGGCGTGGGAAGGATGTCTCCCACCCGCACATCCATCCAGGTCACCTGGTCAAAGCCTTTCCCCGCGCGGATCAGTCCGTCTGTGTCCATGCCGATTGAAAAGTCCGTGCCGGAAATATAGTGCTCCACGATGTCCTTCATCACAGGCCAGGCCTCTTTCACAAGCTGCTTATTCCCTGTCCTCCTGTCATATTCATACACCGCAAGGATAAATAAAAGCGCCGCATCCACCGTATTATAGCGGGGTTCGCACTCCCCCTCCGGGAAAAGATTCGGCATCAGTCCGTCCTTTAAGTATCTCATAAAGGTCCTCAGAATGCTTTCCGCCGTCTCATATCTGCCGGTGGACAGACAGCATCCCGTCAGGGCGATCATGGTGTCCCTCCCCCAGTCCTCAAAGAAGGGAAAACCGGCAAGTATGGTCTTTCCGCCCGTGGATGCCCGCCAGGAGATAAACTGGTCGGCCGCCTTTACAAGCGCCTGTGCCGTCTCATCCCCAAGCCCGGCCCGCTCGACAAGCTCCCGTCTTCTTGTGACGATCCTTTCCTCGATCCGCGCGACGCTCC
>CAYPSH010000059.1:0-6427 GCA_964413445.1 uncultured Acetatifactor sp. | reverse complement strand
ACCTGCCGGCGGGGATCCGGAAAGTCACCTCATGGTCCGCCGCAGCCCTGCCGCTCTCCCGCCTGCCGTCGCAGGCATCGTAAGCATAGTAAAGCCCGTCATCGTACCGGGTTTCAAACACGGACAGTCTTCCGTCCGTGCGGCAGTAAAGCCGCCGATCCCCCGATTCGATCCTGCATCCTTCTGTCCCGGATACACGCTTTTGCCCGGGCGCCGAACCCCCCTTGAGATTTTCACTGCCCGCCTCACCGACCTCCCGATCTGCCAGAAAGCTTTGACTCTCCGCCAGCTCCGCCCCCTTGGGCACAAACTCCATCCAGGGCCGCACGGTAAACACAGCTTCCCTGCCGGAATGATTCTCGAACTCATAGGAGATCGCTACTGTATTTTCCCCGGGCGCCAGCAGGATTTTCTTTTTCACTTCCACGCCTGCTGCCAGAAAATTCCAGACCGGATAATCCTCGAAGGAAACGCTTGTCAGCCACCGGTATCCCTCCTCTTCTCTTCCGTCTGTAAAGCGCTGGCTGGACAAGGTGTAGGTTTGCTGCCCCACGGTCAGCCTCTCCTCCAGCCTGTGGATCATGTTGTACCGGTGATTGGGCGACATCTGCCTGTCACAGCTGATGAGCACCCCATGGTCGTTTCTGGCGCAGGAGCCCGTCATGGAAAGAGAGGAGAAGCCTCCCAGACCATTGGTCATCAGATAGCAGTTCTCCTCTCCCCGCTCCAACGTTTTAAAATCCTGTCTTCCATAGATAAATTTCATAATGTCCTTCCCTGTCCGTTTCCCGGACAAACCTGCCGGCACTGCCCCAGGATCATGCCGCTCACCGCGGGTACCCTGACTTTCCTTCCCGCACTCTTTCGGCAGTCCGCCTCCTGCCCGTCCGCCAGGATCTCCCAGCTTTTTCCTTCGGGAAGTGTCACCTCAAAGCCGCTGTCTGCGGCATTATAAATAATGTAAAGACTCTCCCATCTGACGTCTGTCCCCTTTTCTCTGTTGTCCACAAAGAAGGACATGGTCCTTGCCCTGTGCACGGTCCGCCCGCTGATGCGCACTGCGGCGCTCATCCTCTTGTCGCAGAGTCCGGGAAGCTGTTTTCTCAGTGAGATCAGTCCTCTGTAATACTCCACGAGACTTTCGAAAACCTTCGTCTGTCCCCAGCGCAGCATATTGATCCCGGGTGCAGAACGATAGCTGTTGTCGTCTCCGAATTTTGTGCGTCCGAACTCCTCCCCCGCCTGCAGGAAAAGATGTCCCTGGCAGGTAAAATACATCAGCGCCGCCAGCCTGTTCGCCGCCAGCACATCCCCAAAGGGCGTGAGATAGTCCGCCTCGGTCAGGCTCCTCTCCGGCTTCATGCTCAGGAGCAGCTTATCCCAGAGGGTATAGTTGTCATGGGCAGACACATAGTTGACGATCTGGCTGCAGGCTCTCGGCCGGAAGCCGTCCACATTGTTGCACCAGCCGGAGACCGCATCCAGGATGCGCTCCTCCAGATCCTCAGCGCCGTTGACAAAGCCCGGCATTCTCTTGTGGAACACATCTCCCTTGATCAGGTCTCTGGTGTCGTCGCAAAAAACCGCAACATTTTTATCCAGAAGGGCAATATTTTCCTTCAGCGCAGCATGGGTCCCCCGCTCCATCGGGGATTCCCCCGCCCGCCAGGGCTCTCCGTACAGGAGTTTTTCCCCTGTGCCGTACCTTTCGTCCAGTTCTTCCCTGATCCGGTTCATCAGCTCCGTGGTGAGAAGTCCCATCAGGTCAAACCGGAAGCCGTCCAGATGGTACTCCTCCGCCCAGTACAGCACAGAGTGAACGATATAGTTATCCACCATGGCTCTGCCCGCCGCCAGATCATTTCCACAGGCGGAGCCGTTGGAGAGCCTGCCGTCCGCTTCCCTTCTGTCAAAATACCCGGGCGCAGTCCGCTCCAGCCAGGAGTCCGCCTCATAGGTATGATTGTAGACCACATCCATCACCACCCGGATGCCCGCCCGGTGCAGCGCCTGTATCATCTCCTTGCACTCTCTGATGCGCACGCTGCCGTCCGTACAGTCCGTGGCAAAGGACCCCTCCGGCACATTATAGTTCACCGGATCGTAACCCCAGTTGAACTGCTCTCCCGGATCTCTTTCGTCCAGCCAGCCGAAATCGTAAAAGGGGAGAAGATGCACATAGGTCACGCCCAGCTTTTGAAGATATTCCACTCCCTTAACGCTCTCCCCGCCTTCCGCACTGACTGTAAACGCCTTGTACCTGCCGCGGTACTCTTCAGGGACGCCGCTCTCCGGGTCCTGGGAGAAATCCCGGATGTGCAGCTCGTAGATAATGTCCTCGGCGGGCTTTTCGGGAGCTCTGTCTTCTGCAAAGCCGTCCGGGTCGGTCTTTGAAAGGTCAACCGCCATGCTCCGCTGGCCGTTGCAGCAGCAGGCCTTTGCACAGGGGTCTGCAGTGCGCAGGATTTTTCCGTCCCCGTAGAGCAGATAGTCGTAATAAGTCCCGTGGAGATTCCCGTCAAGCGCAAGCTCCCAGATACCCTGCCCGGCAGGCGCCATGGGAAGCCTTTTATCCGCCTGCGCGAGGGAATCCTCCGCAGTCAGCTCCATGGCGCTCCCGCCGTCCCGGTAGAGGCAAAGCTCCACCTTTTCGGCGAAGGGCGCCCAAAGCTTAAAGCCCGTTTTCTCCTCCCCGCAGGAGGCGCCCAGGTCATCTCCGTAGTACGCATATTCCTCATCGAATTTTCGATTGTAGTGAAACGCTTCTCTCTCTGATATCATTTCCCGTCCGATCTCCCTGTCGGGTTTTTGGATGCGCTTATCCCTTTACAGCTCCGGACAGGCCCTCCACATAGCACTTCTGGGTCAGCAGAAACAGGATGGAGATGGGGATGGAGATCAGCACACAGCCCGCGTAGAACTGGGTGTAGAAGGTCTCCACATATTCCTTCTCCAGCATGGTCCAAAGGCCGATGGCAATGGTGTAATACTTGGTGTCATTTCCCATGATGACCTTGGCAAAAATGTAGTCTACCCAGGGGCCCATGAACGTGGTGATCAGGGTGTAGGTGATGATGGGCTTTGACATGGGGATAGTCACATGGATGAAGGTATCCCACTTGGTAGCCCCGTCAATGTAGGCAGCCTCGTCGATGGTCTTGGGGATGGTGTCGAAAAATCCCTTCGCCATGTAGAAGCCAAGCCCCGCGCCTCCCGAGTAGACCAGGATCAGAGCCACCTGCTTAAGCACCCCTGTCTCCAGAAAGCCCAGGCCCTTTAAGATGTAGTACACGGCGATCATGGACATAAAGCCGGGGAACATCCCCAGGATCAGGGCGATGTTCATAAAGGGCTTGCGCATCTTGAACCGCAGACGGCTCATGCAGTAGGACACGCAGAGCACAAAGAAGGCTGCGATCACGGTGCTGATCAGTGCGATCACCAGGGTGTTCATGAACCACCTGGAGAAATTGATCTGAGAGGTGGGCTTAAACAGGTTCCTGTAATTGTCCAGTGTAAAGCCTCTGGGCCAGATGTAGCTCTTGTAGGAGCCGCTCTCCTTTCGGAAGGAGGTCAGGATCACGTAAAAGATGGGCATTACCCAGATGATGCTAAGTACTGCAAGCAGCAGATGGCACAAGGTATTTGTGATAAAACGCTTTGCTTTCATTATTGGAATGCCCCCTCATCTTTGTAGGAACCGGTGTGCCGGTAGGTCAGCAGTGACAGTGTAGCCAGAATGATGAATACCAGGATGCCGATGACAGCGCCAAGGTTGTAATCCTTCTGGGTGATGGTCAGCCTGTACAGCCAGGTGACCAGCAGGTCGGTCTTACCTGCATAGTAGTAATCCAGCGTGTCGGGACCGCCTCCGGAGAGCAGGTAGATGACGTTGAAGTTGTTGATGTTTCCCGTAAAGGAGGTGATCAGCGTGGGTGTCATGACAAACACGATATAGGGCAGGGTGATCTTCCAGAAGATCACCGGGGCGCTGGCGCCGTCGATCTTGGCAGCCTCGTACAGCTCCGCCGGGATATTCTGCAGGATACCGGTGGTGGAAAGCATGGTGTAGGGAATGCCGATCCACAGGTTGATGCAGATGATCGTGATCTTCGCGATGGTCGGGTCCGTAAAGAAGGGAACCGACTCTGTCATGCCGATGATGCCCAAGGATCTCAGGAGCACATTCACAGGGCCGTTGGCGTTAAAGATGGTGCGCATGCTGAGCAGAGATACGAACTGGGGCAGCGCGATGGAGAGCACGAACATGAATCTCCAGAAGCCCTTGAACCGGGTGCCCTTTCTGTTGATCAGAAGCGCCAGGATCAGCCCCAGCAAAAAGCAGCTGAAGGTGGCAAACACAGCCCAGATCAGAGTCCAGCCCAGGACCGGCCAGAAGGTAGCCGCCAGCTTGCTGCCCTGTCCCAGCATGGATTTAAAGTTTTCCAGTCCGACCCACGAGAACAGGTTTCCGGGCGGCTGGTGCTCGTGATCGTAGCTGGTAAATGCGATCAGGATCATAAAGATCAGCGGCACGATGGTAAACATGAGAATGCCCAGGATCGGAAGCGCCAGCAGTACCGTGTGGAGGTTTTCCTCCTTGACGGAATGCAGGTCGTCCCTAAACGAGGGGACATTTATTCCTCTTTCCCTCCTGACCTGCGTGCAGTAGGCACTCTTCATGGACATACACGCTGCAAAGACCGCCGCGCAGATCAGCACCAGTGTGATCACACCGTAGAGCAAAAACAGCATGGAGTTGTCTCCGGCGGAATACTCGTAGATTCCCAGAGCTTCATTGTAGACCTTGCCCTGCTCTACCGTCCCCAGCGTGATAAAGTCGCCGAGGGCGCCGAAGCCGAAGGAAACCATGTAGATGATAAATGCGATCTCGATCGCAAGAAATACTGCTCCGCGGACAATCTGTCTGTTCAACAGATTGCCCAGGCCGAACACCAGAAGGGAAAGCCTGGTGACTGCATTTCCCTTTTGGAACGCTTCCGCAACGCTGGAATCACTGGGTCTTTTCCAGGTTGTCGACGATTTCTTTTTGTGAAAAACACCCATTGGGAACCTCCTTTATTTATTCCGCTGTCATTGCTGCGACAAACGCATCCAGTCTCTCCTGCGCATTGCTCTTATTCAGTCCGCCGCTTCTGATCTCTGTGGGGATCGCGCCTGCATAAGTCCAGTATCTGGTAGAGAAGGTAGTGTGAGTGGGCTGCATCACGCTGGCCTCATTTGCCTCTCTGGAGATAACTGCTGCCAGCTCATTCTCAGTCACTTCCTGCGTTGCTGCCGCATTGATGTTCGCAGGTACCTGTCCTGACTTCTCAAAGCGCAGAAGCTGGTTCTCCTCATTTCCCAGGAAGGTGGCGAAGGCAACCGCTGCCGCCATGCTCTTGGAGTGTGCGTTGACGCCGATGCACTTGGAGCTGTAGAAGCCCTTTAACTGATAGTCATTGCCGTCGGGATTGAAGCTGGGGATGATGGAGATGCCCATGTCATCGCCCAGGATCTCCGCATAAGCATCATAGTTCCAGGAGCCGTCAAACCATACGCCGAGTCTGTGGTCTCCGATCAGTTCCGTAACAGAAATCTCACCGTCGTAAGCACATTTCGGGTTGTTGATCAGATCGATCAGATAATCGGTAACCGCCAGACCTGTTGCATTGTTCCAGTCGCAGCCTGCCGACAGATCGTTTCCCTCTGGTCCGAACACGCTGAGGCCCGCGCCGTAATACCAGCTTCCCAGCTTCCAGCCGCCCGAAGACTCAAAGTAGAAATTATACACGTTGTCAGCGGTTTCTTTTGCCATGATCTTTTCCATGGAGGTGATGTCGTCCTCATCCATGATGGTCTTGTCATAGAACAGGAAAAAAGTATTGTGGGTAAAGGGGATCGCGTAGGTGTCATCTCCCACCATCGCCGTAGCGCGCACGGACTCCGCGATGTCGTTCTGCACCATCTGCTCCGCCTCGCCGCCCAGCTGCGCAATGGCTCCCGCATCCACCAGCTCGAGAAGCTGGTCGGAGGAGAACATGAACACATCCGGCGCCACATCCACGTCCTTTAAGATTTCTGTCTTGGCATTGTCCTCACCGATGATGACCGTCTCCCAGGTGATATTGTACTCGGGATGTGCCTCGGCAAATGCAGCCTGCTGATCCGCCATCAGACCGCTGTCCACCTGATTGTCCGGGCAGGACACCTTCAGGGTGACATCTGTCACCGTGCCGCCCTCGCCCTGTGCGGACTGACCTGAAGATGTGCCCGACCCGCTTCCGCTGTCAGAACCGCAGCCCGCCATAGTCGCTGTCATCGCTGCTGCCACCAGCAATGCAATTACTCTTTTCTTCATCTTGATACCTCCTCAAACAGTTTTACTTGAAATGAAAATACTTTTTTAAGTTGATACCGTCATACT
>CAYPSH010000058.1:0-7775 GCA_964413445.1 uncultured Acetatifactor sp. | reverse complement strand
CATGCGGAGCAGCAGACAAGCCCGCAGCATGCGGAGCAGCAGACAAGCCTGCAGCGTGCGGAGCAGCAGACAAGCCCGCAGCATGCGGAGCAGCAGACAAGCCCACAGCATGTGGAGCAGCAGACAAGTAAGGGTTTCCTTCAACTTGTCAGTTTCTTATGATTCCCGGCAGAAAAACGCTGCCGGGAATCATTGACTGCATAAAAAATAATGCAGCAACCCGGGCGGAGAGATTTTGTATGAGGTCAAATGTGGTAGAGATGAATAGCTTTTTGGAGAAAACGGAAAAGATTGCCAGACTGAAAGAGAGGCTGAAGGCCGCCGATGCAGTTGTCATCGGTGCGGGCGCAGGGCTTTCCACCTCAGCTGGTTTTATTTATACAGGAGAGCGGTTCCGAAAGTATTTTCAGGATTTTGCGGAGAAATATGATTTCAGGGATATGTATGCCGGAGGGTTTTATCCCTACGATACGCAGGAGGAGCACTGGGCATATTGGAGCCGCTATATTTATGTGAACAGATATATGGATCCGCCGAAACCGGTGTATGACAGACTGTTTGAATTGGTGAAGGACAAGGATTATTTTGTCCTGACGACCAACGTAGACCACTGCTTCCAGAAGGCGGGTTTCGATAAGCGAAGGATGTTTTACACCCAGGGGGATTACGGCCTGTTCCAGTGCAGTGAACCCTGTCATCAGGCGACATATGACAATGAGACACAGGTGCGCAGGATGATGGAGGCGCAGGGGTTTGTGTTCACGCAGGCGGAAGGGACGAATGCGCAGTGCCCGGGAAAAGCGGAATCCGGAAAGGCCGGACAGGAGGCGATTCAGGGGGAAACTTTGATCCTGCCAGAGACCGGCGCGCTGAAAATGTCGATCCCTTCGGAACTGGTGCCGCGGTGCCCGAAGTGCGGAAAGCCCATGAGCATGAATCTCCGCGCAGACAGCAGCTTTGTGGAGGATGAAGGGTGGCATGACCATGCAGGATATTATTCGGAATTTCTGCGCAGCCATCAGAAGGGCAAGACCCTGTTCCTGGAACTTGGGGTGGGATACAACACCCCCGGAATCATAAAATACAATTTCTGGCATATGGTAAATGACTGGCCGGATGCCGCTTACGCATGTATCAATTATGGGGAGGCGTATGCGCCGGATGAGATTGCCAGGAAATCAATCTGTATCAACGATGACATTGGAAAAATTTTAGAGAAACTCTAAACATTTGTGGGAGGGCGAGGCAGTGGAACAATACAGCATGTGCGAATTATGTTTCAACGGAGAGATCCTAAGTGACGGCTGGGCGCAGGCTGATCTTTGCGCTGTATTCAGATGTGGGGATCAGGAACGGAGAGTTGCTGGTTTCTACGCAGGAGACGGTGTATACAAGGTGCGTTTCCTGCCGGATACGGCAGGCTGCTGGAGCTATCAGGTCTCTGGCTGTATCGAAGCAGAAGGAACCGTTGAGGTAACGCCCGCAAGGGGAAGGCATGGATCGGTAAAGGCGGACGGACAGCATTTTTGCTGCCAGGACGGCACCTTGTTTTATCCTTTCGGGACGACGGTGTATGCACTGATGCATCAGGAGCAGGAGCTTGTAGCCCAGACGATGGAAAGCCTGCGGCATGCCCCCTTTAACAAGGTCCGCTTCTGCGTTTTCCCAAAGCATTATGACTTTAACCATAATGAACCGCCCCTTTACGCCTTTGAAAAAAGGGAAGACGGCAGCTGGGATGTAAACAGACCCTGCCTCGCCTTCTGGGACAGGCTGGATGAGATTATCCTGCAGATGGATGAAATGGGGATCCAGGCGGATCTGATCCTGTTCCACCCCTATGACCGCTGGGGATTTGCAGCTATGCCGCAGACGGACAATCTTGTCTATCTGGATTATCTGCTGCGCCGTCTGGCGGCAATGCCGAATGTGTGGTGGAGCATGTCCAACGAATATGATCTCTGCGCCGCAAAGACGATGGAAGACTGGGAACAGATCGAGTGCTTTGTGGCGGAGCATGACCCCTGCCATCACCTGCTTTCCAACCACAACTGTTTTAAAACCTGGGATTTTGGACGCCCGAACATTACGCATGCCAGCATTCAGTCGAAGTCGCTGACAAGGGTGGCAGAGTGGAGAGAGAAGTACAAGAAGCCGGTTGTGATCGACGAGTGCTGTTACGAGGGAAACATCCGGCATTTCTGGGGCAGTATTTCCGGAAGGGAAATGACGAACCGGTTCTGGCGCGTGGTCACCATGGGCGGTTACTGTACCCACGGTGAAACTTTTCTGGACCCGGAGAACGAGGTCCTGTGGTGGTCAAGAGGAGGAAAGTTAAAGGGCGAAAGCCCGGCGCGCATTGCCTTCCTTCGGGAAATCGTGGAGCAGCTGCCGGGACCGCTCGAGCCGTGCAGATCCAGAATGTCGGATTTTTTACAGGCGCAGGAGAAGGGCGGAGACGAATTGTTAAAGCAGGCGCCGCCGGAAGCTGATTTTTTTACAAAGGCGATGCTTCGAATGGGAGATGACTTAAAGGATTTTCTGACCTGTGAATTTATATATCGGGGACATTGTGGGGAGGACGCTTTTCTGACTTTTTACGATCTTCGCACCTGTGTGCAGGATTTCCTGGTACTTCCCGAAGAGCACAGCTACCGGGTAGAATTGATCGATACCTGGGAGATGACGAGAACCATACTGGCCGAAGCGGCAAGCGGAAAGACGGAAGTTGCTCTGCCCGGAAGGGAAGGCATGGCAGTGCTGGCAATAAGGAACTGATATCAAAATAAAAAGGAGGATGTACAAAATGCAGGAGGTTTATGATTTCTTAAAGCAATGCGGTACTTATTATCTGGCGACGGTTGAGGGTGATCAGCCGAGGGTCCGTCCTTTCGGGACAGTCGATCTCTTTGAGGGAAAGCTCTACATCCAGACAGGCAAGGTAAAAGATGTTTCCAGGCAGATCCAAAAGAATCCCAAGGTTGAGCTGTGCGCATTCGACGGGGGAACATGGATCCGCGTGGCCGGAACGCTGGTGAGGGATGAGAGAGTAGAGGCCAAGGCACACATGCTGGAAAGCTATCCCGGCCTGAAGAACAGATATTCTGCGGAAGACGACAACACGGAGGTTTTGTATTTTAAAGATGCGACGGCAACCTTCTCTTCTTTCACTGATGCCCCCAGGACGGTCAAGTTTTAGGAAAATCAGATAAAACAGGCGCAGCTATTTGCATTTTTAAGATCGAATTGGGAAAGGATGTGTAAGAAATGAAGGTTTTGATGCTCAACGGAAGTCCCAGGGCAAACGGGAATACGGCAATGGCTCTTCAGGAGATGGAGAAGGTGTTTCAGAAGGAGGGAGTGGAGACCGAGATCGTCCATGTGGGCAATCAGGCGATCCGAAGCTGTGTGGCCTGCGGCTCCTGCAGAAAAAACGGGAAATGTGTGTTCGGGGATCTGGTAAATGAGACAGCGCCCAAGTTCGAAGCCTGCGACGGGCTGGTGGTAGGTACTCCCGTATACTATGCCTCCGCCAACGCCACGCTGATCGCATTTCTGACAAGATTATTCTACAGCACTCATTTTGACAAGACGATGAAGGTGGGTGCGGGAATTGCTTCTGCCAGACGCGGCGGAATAACGGCGACTTATGACGAGCTGAACAAGTTCTTCGGGATTTCCGGAATGCCCATCGCGTCCGGACAATACTGGAACGGTATCCACGGGAGCACTGCGGGAGAAGCTGCGCAGGATGAAGAGGGCCTTCAGATGATGCGGACCCTTGCATCCAACATGATATTCCTGATGAAGAGCATTCAGCTTGGAAAGGAACAGTTCGGCCTCCCGGAGAAAGAGCCGTTTATCAGGACCAATTTTATCCGGTAGAAACATGGAAAAAATTGCGCAACATACTTGACTTCTGCACTTTAAACTGCTAAACTAAAAGCCGTACAGCCGGAAAAAAACGGAAGTACGGCTTTTTTATATTATAATTAAAACAAAAAGGAGAAATATCATGAAAGAGATTTCCAGTTTGATCGCTTACAGACCTGATGTGCGTGTGATCGATGCAACTCTTCGCGACGGAGGTCTGGTGAATGATTTTTATTTTTCTGACGAGTTTGTCAAGGCGCTTTATCTGACAAACCTGCGTGCCGGTGTTGACTATATGGAGTTCGGCTACAAGGCGTCAAAGGAAATGTTTGATGTCAATAAATTCGGAAAGTGGAAGTTCTGTAATGACGATGACATCCGTGCCATTGTGGGGGAGAATGCCACAGATTTAAAAATCTCCGTGATGGCTGATGTGGGACGCTGTGATTACAAGACAGATATCCGTGAGCGCGCCGACAGCCCCATTGACCTGGTCCGTGTGGCAACTTATCTGAACACCATTCCGGCAGCAGTTGACATGATCGAGGACTCTGTAAAGAAGGGGTATGAGGTGAGCTGCAATATCATGGCCATTTCCAACGCCCAGGAGGGTGAGCTGAAGGCTGCCCTCGATATCCTGGGGCAGTCGCCTGTGGATGTGATCTACATTGTGGACAGCTACGGCGCCCTGTATCCGGAGCAGATTGCGAGACTTGCGGATATTTATATGGATGCTGCCGCCAAATACGGCAAGAAGGTCGGAATCCATGCGCACAACAACCAGCAGCTGGCCTTTGCCAACACGATCGAGGCGGTCGGCGACGGAGTGGACTGGCTGGATGCCACCTACAGCTCCATGGGAAGAGGAGCCGGAAACTGTGCGATGGAGCTCCTTCTCGGATTCCTGCGCAATCCCAAGTACAATGTCTATCCCGCTATCCAGTTTATCGATTCCCAGATGAATAAGCTGAAGGAGCAGGGAGTCGTGTGGGGATATGATCTGCAGTATCTGATGACCGGTCTTCTGAACCAGCATCCCAGAACTGCCATCCAGTTCACGAAGGAGAACAGAAAAGACTATGCTGAGTTTTACAGAGAAGTGGTGGTTCAGGATTAAGTTCTAAAGGAGAGATACAAAAGTCCTTTTGGCATCGAGACGGATGCGGAAAGGACTTTTTTTATGGCTTCGGACATTTAGAAACAGTTGAATTTCGGCCTTTTTATGTGTATACTTAATGATGAGTGATTTTGTCCCGGAAAATGTGCTGTTTGGAGTAATGAAAATGGATTGCAAAGAGTTTGAAAGACTGATCCCTGATTTTATAGATGACAAGCTTGACTATGCAACTTTAAAGGATTTCTGCAGTCACATGGATTCCTGCTCAGACTGCAGGGAGGAGCTGGTGATCCAGTTCCTGGTGACAGAGGGCATCCAGCGGCTGGAGGACGGAAGCGCCTTTGACCTGCAGAAGGAGCTTGATGTGCGCATGAGTGCAGCGGAAAAAAAGCTGCGCATCCACACCGGGTTTATGCGGTTCGGGCTGGTGCTGGAGATCGCGGCAGTGTGCCTGTTGGCGGGAATTGTCGTGTGGATCATCCTTTGAAGAAGAAAGGCGGATACAGAAAATGAGTGAGAGCGGAAAGCTCGTATTGATAGATGGACACAGTATTTTAAACAGAGCATTTTACGGCGTGCCGGAGCTGACCAATGCACAGGGGCTCCATACCAATGCAGTGTACGGTTTTTTAAATATCCTGTTTAAAATCCTGGAGGAGGAGAAGCCGGATTATCTGGCTGTGGCGTTTGATGTGCATGCGCCCACCTTCCGACACGAAATGTACGAGGCGTACAAGGGAACCAGAAAGGCAATGCCGGAGGAACTGAGAGAGCAGGTGCCTGTGATGAAGGACGTCCTGAAGGCGATGAAGGTAGTCATCATGGAGCAGGCCGGGCTGGAGGCGGATGATATTCTGGGAACTCTGGCGAAAAAAGCCCAGCAGGCCGGGCTGGAGGTCTCTCTCGTCTCGGGGGACAGGGATCTGCTGCAGATCGCAGATGAGCACATCAAGATCCGCATCCCCAAGACAAAGCAGGGGAGAACGGAGATTGAGGACTACTACCCGGCGGATGTGGTCAGCGCCTATCAGGTGACTCCCCTACAGTTTATTGATCTAAAGGCGCTGATGGGTGACACTGCGGACAATATCCCGGGCGTGCCCAAGGTGGGACAGAAGACCGCCACAGACCTGATGCTGCAGTACGGTTCCCTGGAGGAGATTTATGCCCATGTCGATGAGATCTCCAAAAAGAGTATCAGGGAGTCACTGAAAGAAAACCGTGATCTTGCAGACCTGAGCAAGGCTCTTGCAACCATCAAAACCGACTGTGAGATCGAACTGGATTACGGGGCAGCAAGGGCGGAGGGATATTTTACAAAGGAAGCCTACCAGCTTTTCAAGCAGCTTGAGTTTAAGAATCTGTTAAGACATTTCGAGAAGGAGGCAGCCTCCTCGGAAGCAGGGTGTCCTGCGGAGCATTTCCATGTGCAGGAAAAAGCGAAGGATTTCCTGGCAGTGCTGAAAAAAATCAGGGCAGGGGAGCGAGTGGGACTTTTTCTTGCCGTGGAGAAAGAAGAGCTTTTCGGTGCGGCGGTCTGTACCGGTGGGAAGGAAGTCTGGTATTATGCTCTGCCCGTCAGGGAAAATGAGCAGCTCTCTCTGTTTGAAACAGTGCCGGATCCGGATGACGGGGAAGAGGGAAAAGTCCGGCAGGCTCTGCTGGAACTGTCGGTCAGATGCAGGATAAGCGGCTTCGATATGAAAAGGCAGTATGCCTTTTTGTCACAGGAGTCCACAGAGCAGTATTTTGACATTTTAATAGGGGCTTATCTCCTGAATCCCTTAAAGAGTGACTATGACCTGGAAGCCATTGCGTCGGAGCACCTTTCCCTGATGATCCCGGGCAGGGCAGAGACCTTTGGCAAGGCGGGATTTTTGCAGGCTTCGAGGGAAATGCCGGGGAAGCTTGCAGAATATTGCTGTTATGGGGCCTATGTATCCTGTCTGGCGGCGGATGTGCTGGAACAAAAGCTGGACGGGACAGGGATGCTCAAGCTTATGCGCGAGATCGAAATGCCCCTTTCCCTGGTGCTTTTCGATATGGAAAAAGAGGGCGTGCGGGTGCGCCGGGAAGAGCTGAAGGCTTACGGAGATGCCCTTGTGGCCCGGATCGAGGAGCTGGAAGCCTCCATTCATGCCCAGGCCGGCGTGGAGTTCAACATCAATTCGCCGAAGCAGCTCGGTGAGGTGCTCTTTGAGACGATGCACATTCCCGGCGGCAAAAAGACCAAGACGGGGTATTCCACTGCGGCGGATGTGCTGGACAAGCTTTCCGCGGACTATCCGATCGTAAAGGATATCCTTGAATACAGGGGCCTGACGAAATTAAAGTCCACCTATGCGGACGGGCTGGCGGCATTTATCGGGGAGGACGGGAAAATCCACACCAATTTCAACCAGACCATCACCGCCACCGGCAGGATCAGCTCCACAGAGCCGAACCTGCAGAACATTCCCATGCGGATGGAGCTGGGCAGGAGGATACGCAAGGTGTTTGTGCCCGGCCCCGGGTGTGAGTTTATGGATGCGGATTATTCCCAGATCGAGCTGCGTGTCCTGGCACATATGTCAGGGGATGAGCAGCTGATCGAGGCCTATCATTCCGAGCAGGACATTCACCGGATCACGGCTGCAAAGGTGTTTCACACGCCTCTTTCGGAGGTGACTGACCTGCAGCGCAGAAATGCAAAGGCCGTCAACTTCGGGATCGTCTACGGCATCAGCTCTTTCGGCCTGAGCCAGGACTTAAGCATCAGCAAAAAAGAGGCGGCCGAGTATATCGA
>CAYPSH010000057.1:3221-7844 GCA_964413445.1 uncultured Acetatifactor sp. | reverse complement strand
CATTGTGTCATTTGATATCCTCCCACGGTATTCATTGTCTCCTGTACTGCTTTGCTGTCTCCACTCTGTTGTTATTGTCGATTCCAAACCCGCCGCAGACCTTACAGAATTCCAGACATCCTCCAGCGATATTTGCAAGAAGCATTTCCGGAATCTTTCTTCTGTCAACTTTTCCCTCCGCCACCTTCACTAGATCCACATAGGCTTTTTCTTCTATCGGATATAATCCGCCTTTCTGGGCAGACCACTCTTCACCGCAATAAAAAAGTTTTTTGTCGTCAAGGATATGTACAATGGTGTTACAGCACTGCATGTGTTGAACTGCCTTCTCGCCCTCGTAATGGTATTTGTCCTTTGGAAAGCCAAAGTCGAACCAATCTATATTTTTATTCCACATAAATTCGATTTTATATTCTTTCAGCTTTGCAATAAGCTCCGGAATCCTGTGGTTATACTGAATGTCGTCGGAGTAGTCGCTGATGGAAACCTCCATCCCATATTTTCGAAGCAGTGCCAGCGTGCTCTCCTTCGGCAGGATCATCCCGTTTGTGATAAAGCCGATATAGCCCACGCGCTCTCTGTAGTTTTCACCAACGTAGGTGATGAAGTCATTGATCCTGCTGTACAGAAAAGGTTCTCCACCCACAATGTCAAAATCCAAAACGTAATCCACAACCTGAAAATAGATATCCAGATTTGCTTTGATCTCCTCCAGGTCATTTTCCTTCCTGCGTCCCTCTTTCCAGAACGGCAGAAACTGCATACAGTTTTCACAGTTTAGGGTACAGCGGGTCGTCAGGGAGATATCTGTCTTTAGCACATTGATCTTATCTCTGTATTTGAAATACCATTCCGTCACAAACTGCTGGTACATGACGAAGTCCACATTTTCCTTTAGACCGATCTCCCTTAACTGCTCTCTGATCACCTGATAGTAGTATTGCGAAGCAGTCACGATCACCTTATATTTTTTCAGATACTCTGCTGCCTCTTCAAAGGATAAAACGGTATGTCCCTCAAAGTTTTTTCCCTGCTTGGCTTTAGCGTTATCGACTGCTGCCACGATGTTAAAATCCCGGCTGAGTGTCGCGTGCATTTTCTTTCCCTGCCGCCCGCAGCCGAACACCACGATGTCTTTTACGTCTTTCCAGTCTTCATCCCGCAAATAGTTTAGTTTCGTCATCTGTTCCTGACCTCTTTACATTCGGCGTATCAGTTCCACAACCTTCCCGCTGGCTGCTCCGTCCTCCACTACGCCGGTCTCCTCCGAAAGCTTATCGAGGGCTGTCCGGTAGGCGTCCTCATCAAAATCTCTAATCCTCTGTACCAGTTCCCCGTTATCCTCCGCTAAAGGGAATGGCAGCTTCCTCAAATCCCACAGAAGCTTTCCTCTCTCTCCCTCGTATTCCTGATAGTCATCGCAGTAGAGGAATATCGGTATCTGCATCACCGCCGCGTCAAAGGCGGCGCTGGAATAGTCGGTCATAAAGGCATCGCACCCTGCCAGGATTTCATACATATCATCCACGCGGCTGACATCCATCGCAGCCAGATCACTCACATTTCCATCCAGGTTTCTTGCAACGAGCTGCGGGTGGAGCCGCAACAGGAGGATCCACCGCCCCCCGAATCGACTCTCCAATGCTTCCTTTACCCTCCCGTAATCCGGGAAATGGTTGCCAACCTCTACCGTCCTGTCCTCTTTCTGGCTGCCGCCCCGGAAGGTGGGCGCATACATCATGAAATGGAGCTGGTCTATGTCAGCCGTCCCTATGTTAAGTCTTTTGCATATCTGCTCTTTTACCTGTTTCTGACAGGAGGCATCCTGCGTCGCTTTCACAAGGATATCGCACCTGGGCGATCCGCTCCGAAACGCTTTCCCCTCATAGAGAGAACCGGTGGGAAGTGTCTTGTCGTACCAGTCCGAGTTGGAGAGCCAGTAGTCGATCATCTCAGAGTCATGCTTGCTGACCAGATAGGCGATCCGTGAAAAGGATGCCCCTCTGTCCAGGCAGGTGGGCTTAAACCCCAGCTTCGCATGCCAGGTCTGTATGTAGATCTGCCCTTTCCGCTTTCTGCACTCCAGCTGCTTTCTGCTGTTATCGATCCAGAATCCTGCTGTAGACAGGTGATATGCCCGGTTCCGGAGCGTATTTTTATAAACCTTGATTTCCCGCGGGAAATCCTTTGTGGTATCGTTTACCAGCCAGACCAGTTCGTATCGCTCATCCGCCTCCCGGTTCCTGCGAATGAACTCCTCCGCGATATATTTGGGATTGCAGGTGTAGCCAGTCGTTCCCTCAATGCAGCAAAATACGATTTTTTTCGGTTTCACCGGAAAGATTCTGCACAGGTAAAAAGGGATACTCTGGATTCTTGCCGCCCATATTCTCTTTCGTAGATACTTTTTTTCCGGGTTCATTCCCTGATTTCCTTCTTTTCGCTCATGTTGCTTTTGTCACTTTATCATCGCTTCTCTGTCCTCTGCCAGAACGATTCCAGTGTGTATCTGAATGCATCCCTTGTGCCCACCTGGGGTCTCCACCCGAGGTTCATGATCCGATCCACATTCATGATCCCCAGCTTAAAGGGCAGGTACTGCAATGTCTGGTTCCCATCGGCCGCATACCGCACCTTTACCTTTTTTCTGGGATCCAGGTCGGCGATCAGCTCCGCAAGATCCCGTATGGTGATCAGGTTGTCAAGATTTGCGATGTTATAGTAATGCTCTTTCCCTTTTGTGAACGCCAGCAGGATTCCGCCGATGGCATCCGCCACATAGGTGTAGGTTCTGGCCGCACTGCCGTCCGTCTGGAGGACAATGTCCTTTCCCTCCAGCACATCCCGGATAAATTCTGCGAAGGCACGCCCGTCATGCAGCGAAATCCCCGGCCCGAAGGTGTGGCAAAGCCTCACCCCCACATAGGGGATGCCGTACTGGGCTTCGTAGCTTGCCAGCATGGTCTCGCACAGCCGCTTTGCCTCCGGGTAGCAGGCTCTCGCGTTATCACAGCGCATCACCCCGCAGTCCGTCTCCCTGATTCCCTCGTCGGATTTCCACTCCCCGTAGGTCTCCACTGTAGATACATACAAGATCTTTTTCGTCTGCTTTTCTCTGGCAAGCTCCAGTACATTCCTTGTCCCCTGTACATGCCCCCAGAGGGTATCCACGGGTGCTTCCGTGAAGTCTTTGGGGCTGGCGGCGCCAGCTGTATGGAAGATAAAGTCCACCGGTCCCTCAATCCGGATCGGCTCTGTGATATCCTGCACAAGAGTTCCTATATTGGGAAGCAGCAATGCCCCGTCAAAAACCTCTTTCAGTTTTTTTTCACTTCTGGCAAGGGCGATGATCTTCAGGTTGAGGTTCCAGTCCACATCCGCCTTGTTGATGGCTTCCACGATATACATACCCAGTCTGCCTGTGGCTCCGGTGACCAGTATGGTCTTGTTTCGAAAAATTTCCCAGTCTATGGGGTTGTTCAATATGATATCAATATCTCTCTGCTCTACCATGGTTTCTCCACTATAAACCGAACACAAATTTATTTTCTTCCAGTTCCAGCATTGCCTTCAGATAATAGTAATCCTCCGGTGTGGTGATCTTGATATTCGGTCCCTGCTCCTTGACCATTCTCACGGTTCCGCCTGCGTTTGCATACACCATGGCGGCGTCCAGAAGCGGGATCGTGCTTTTCTCACAGGAGTCCGTCTTCCCGTAGGCTTTCCTGATCTCTCCCAGCTTAAAGGTCTGGGGGGAAGTCATGGTGTAGGTGTCCGCCCTCTTTTTAAAATCCGGCATCGTCACTTCCTCTTCCTCTGTGATGACAACCGATTCCGTCACCGCCTCCACAGTGATGGCACATCCGTACTTTTCCGCCACGCGAAGGTTTTCTGTGATAGTAACCTCACGGACAAGAGGCCGCACCCCGTCGTGGATCACAACCAGATCCTCCTCCGCGCCGCCAAGATCCGCTATGGCCTCCAGTCCTCTCTGCAGGCTGATCTGACGGTCGCTTCCGCCAACAATGATCTGCGATACCTTCTGTAATTGATACTGGTCGATGAATTTTTTCATCAGATCTATGTAGCTCCCGTGGCAGACCACGATGATCTGATCGATCTTCTCGCACTCTTCAAATCGTTCCAACGTGTAGATCACAATCGGCTTTCCCATCAGCTTTAAAAACTGCTTCGGAAGTCCGCCGTTTCTCATGCGCTGCCCCACGCCGGCAGCCAAAATCAAGGCATAGTTCATAGCTGGTCTCCGTTTTCGTAATATTCCCTGATTTCCTTCCTGTGAGCAAGTCCCCTGCAGACAAAGTAGTCTATTATTGTAGGAAGTGTTAATCCCTCATTCAGAATTCCATTAAAGCCGTAGCTGCACTGACTTCTTTCCAATGTGACAATCTGCTCTTCTCTGACGCTTTCATAGGGCAGCCTGCATGAGATTTTTTGGATCAGCCGCAGGTTTTCGTCCAAAAGCAGGAAAGAACCGTCGTAAAATTCATAGAGGAGTATTCTTCCGTCAGGCAGGCGCTCCGCATACTGATAGCCGCCCTTGCGCTGCTCAAGGTATTCCGACAGATAATCCGCCTTGCCGGGGATTTCGCTCCACTGCCTGAT
>CAYPSH010000057.1:0-3121 GCA_964413445.1 uncultured Acetatifactor sp. | reverse complement strand
TAGGAAACCATCTTTGTCACATAGACTCCCTGAAAGCTCGGCAAATATTTCTTCGTAAACCTCCTTTGTACCGGATCATACTTCCAGATACCATCGGAAAGGCACGGTGCCAGGTACAGACAAGTTCCCACCCAGACAAGGTCTATATAGTTGAGCCATCCCGATGATACCTCATCCGGAATCATATCCACGAGTTCTACCCGCCCCTGTTTTAGTCCCATCCTGCACAGCAGTCTGGTTTTCTCTGGCACAAACCAAGGTTCTTCTCCTTCCTCTGTCTCTTTGACAGTCATTGCCCACATGACAGGGATCGACAGATCCTCTTTGGAAGGGATTGGCCGCAGTTCTCTGTCAATGTGCAGGACATATTTCCCTTGCACTGCAAAGAGTCCTCTCACAGGATGCAGCCAACTGCCAATCATTCCATCTGCTTCCACCACTGCCCGATAAAGTTCCAAACTGTCATCATAAATACCCCATCCATTCTCCCGAAAGTCCTTCAGCAGCTGCTCGTACTGATCCCGGATCTCCGGCTGCAGCTCCGGATATCGAAAGCGGATGTCTTCGTCCGGTCTGAAGATCAACTGAATATCCTCTCGTTTTCCCAGATATTTCATAATCTGCCGCATCCTGGCAAGCTGTCTCTCCGTGCCATAAGAAAGATCCCGGAGAGAGACACAGTAGAGAAGCCTCTTCGGCTCACCATCCCTTGTCTCGGTTCTTCCCTGCTCTCTCTCAAGCCGTTCCAAATATCCCGGCAATCCTGACGACACAATACGCACCTTCGCATCATACTCTGCATTCAGGGAATATCTGGCTCTTTCCTCTGCCAGAAAGATCGTATCCGCATTGGCGTAGGCAGCACAATCCATATATTCTTCCGGTATCCCATCCAGGTAGAGCAGATGAGGAACATAAATCAGCTCCTTTGTATACTGCTTCAGGTTCCCGGAATAAAATTCCGCATTGACAGAATCCACCGGATTCGTATTGTCGTACGGGTTGTGGATGTAGATTCGGTCAAATCCCATTTTCAGGGAAAAATTTCTGTAATCCACAAGCTCCGCCCTCTCAGGGAGGGCACCCTCTAACTTTTCGGGAGTAAAATGCACTCTGGTCTGATCAACGCAGCGTTCTTCTCCCGTTCTCTCATAGCGGGGAACCGGCATGACGAAACACTGCACCTCCGGGTCCTCACATTCCCGTCTGCAGTGGGCGTCAAAGCATCCCCACCACTCTGTCCGATATACAACAAACAATACTCGTTTTCGCTCGTCCATCCTGACACCGCTCTCACAATTCTTCCTGTAAGCTCTCTTTCACTGTCTGCAAAACCTTCCTGCCGCAGCTGCCGTCCAGACTCGCCAGCCACAGAGGGTAATTTCCCCTGTATCCCGTCATCTCTCCGGCATCCGCCGTTTGCAGAAAGTAAAAATAGTCCTTCAAAGTCCTTTCTCTATCCTCACACCACTCATGCGTCAGGTTTCCTCTCTGAAACCGTTCCGCCCGGATTGCCGCCTCACATTCCGCACTGATCCGGGTTACGCACTCTGTCTGATTCCCTTCTGTCGATGAGATTTTCCTGTCAAAACTCTTTTCCAGTCTCCCACTGTCAAGCTGATAGGAGAAGCAGCCGGTCTCGTTTTCAGGAGAAATTACCAGTCTACGATCACAAAGTTCCATTCCCCGATATGCTTTTCCGTTGACGTTTTCTCTCCCGGGCAGGCGCACAAGGGGAAGCTCCCGGCCTGTTTTGATATCCCGACTGATGATCCAGCCCGCCTCCTCTAACAGAAGATATTCCGTATCCCCCAGACAGCAGCTTCCGCTGACTGTATACTCCCCATCTGTTTCCTTTTCGGAGCTCCTGGGGATCCAGAGATTGATGTAAAATCTGGGTTTCCCCGCAATTCCAAACATATGGATCACGGAGGAATTCACCTCACCCAGATAGGCATCACAAAGAGCCACAGTCACCCCCACATCCGGTGTTCTGTCCAGCACACCCAGCTTCTCCCTCAGGAAAAATTCCTCCAGCTGTTTCAGCCTGTCCGCCACTTTTTCGCCGAGCGATTCCGCGGCCGTGTGCAAAAGAGGATGCGGCCGCCAAATGATCAGAATGTTTTCCATCCTCTCTGACAACCTCAGAATATACTCCAGCTTGTCCAGGAATCGTTCCCCCTGCTGCATCAGGAGGGAGATACTGGTATTCAGCATCAGCGTCCGGCATCCGCCAAAATCTCTTCCGTTGGGAAGCATGGGGAGCCATTCCTCCGGGATAGATGGCTTTTGTTCCTCCAGATGGATAATCCTGTCTGCAATCGGACTGCCCGCCGGGATAAATTTCTCCCTCGGGAGTTCCGCCGAGTAGGAGTCTATCATCTTTTCGCACTGTGTCACGATAAAGTCCATATTTTGATAGGATGGCAGATATCTGTGTGTCGCATAGACTGCTTCCCCGGTGACATAGTAGGGAATATAGACCAGCCTTTCCGCACATTCCTTCAAACGTCCGGAATAAAACTGCGGCAGAACACTTGTCACCCGGTTCCAGTCATCAAAAGGGTTATGTACAAATATGATCTCCGGATGCAGTTCCTCCAGATTGACTTCTCTATAACTGACGATTGGGACATAAGGAGGAAAACGATCCCCCTCATAATGCCTTTCCATCACCTGACCGTCTTTGATATCAAAATAGGGGATGGGCATCACATATGCCCTGCAGTCAGGGTCTCCCAACGCCGCTTTCCACACGCTCTCCATGCAGTCCCACATGCTCGCCTTGTAGGGGAGAAATACAATGTCGTAGGTAGTGTGAAAACCGTTTATCTCCTTTTTTTCCTGTGTGATCAGCTTCTGTAACTGTTTCAGCTTCTGCTTTCTCTCCGGGATGACTTTTTCTCCATTCATCTGCCAGAGGACTTCACAGTATTTCTCTAAAATATGTACTGCTTTGCCGCCTTCCCCTTCCAACTCATCGATCCGGTTTCCTATTGCGATCGCCGCGGACTGTTCCTCCGCCAGCACACCGGATAATTCTTCGTCCGAGATGCTTTTCAGGGAAGCCGCAAGCTGTTCATTTGCTTCCTCTAAGGTATGAATCAATTCCAGAATCTGT
>CAYPSH010000056.1:0-7999 GCA_964413445.1 uncultured Acetatifactor sp. | reverse complement strand
ATCCCTTTGTGCAGAAATACTTCGTACAGGGCATCACCATAGGGGCGGTCAAAGGCTGAAAAGTTGTACTAAGGCACCAGAGTACGGTGCCTAAGTACAACTAGGTTTCATCCTGGTAAAGGTTATAATGCAACTTAATTATACACATATTTTAAAAGGAGGTTTTTATGAAAAAGACATTGAAAAAGGCAGCTGCGCTTACTCTGAGTGCAGCCATGGCAGCCGGTCTTCTGACCGGATGCGGAAGTTCCGACAGCGCTTCTTCCACTACCGGTTCTTCACAGTCCGGGAGCACATCCCAGGCAAGCGACACGACTCAGGCGAGTGATACAACTGGGTCAGGTGACATCGACCTCTCCGAGCATGTAGACCTTACCATGTATCTGATCGGCGACAGAACCGCAGACTTCGACGAGGTTTATGACGAGATCAACAAGATCCTGGAAGAAAAGCTCAACTGTTCCCTGAACGTGGAGTTCCTCTCCTGGGGTGAGCATGACACCAAGTACTCCCTCCTGTTCTCCGGCGGCGAGGACTTCGACCTGATCTTCACGGCATCCAGCTGGTGCCATTACGAGCAGACTGTTGCTCTCGGCGGCTTCTATGAGATGAGCGAGGACTTCATCAAGACCTATGCACCTGAAATCTGGGATACCGTTCCTGAACTGGCATGGGATCAGGCAAAGATTGACGGCAAGATTTACATGGTACCCAACTATCAGAATGAGTTTGGCCAGGATGTGATCGCTGTCCGCGGCGATCTGATGGAAGAGTACGGCATCGACCAGATCACCAACTGGGATGAGCTGATCGAGTTCTACAAGGCTTGTGCAGAGCATGGCATGTATGCAAGCCAGGGTGGTCCCTGGTATCAGTACTTCCAGTCACAGGGTCTGACCACAACAGGCGGCGCACCCAGCTCTGGAGAACTGATCCTCTACAATACACAGGATCCCACAGATCTTGACTTCACCTACATCCTTGACTGGGATGGATTTACCGATTACTGCTATCAGATGAAAGAGCTGGCTGACATGGGATGCTGGTCTCCTGATGTATTAAACTCCAGCGATGAGAGACAGACAGGACTTCTTACCGGCAGAACCGCCAGCATGATCTGGAACCTGGGAAGCTGCACAACCTACGCAAAGCAGGCAAATGAAGAGAATCCCGACTGGAATGTGACACTTTGCGATCCCGTTTCCGGTGAGGCAAAGAAAGTTAACTCCTACATTAACAATGGTGTAGGTATCAATGTAAACAGCAAGAACCCCGAGAGAGCTATGATGGTTCTGAACGAGCTTTACACCAATCCCACCATCAATGACCTGACCAGATTTGGTATCGAAGGAAAGCACTGGGAGGCAGTCGGCGACGACCAGTACAAGGTGCTCGACGAGAGCGGCTACGGTGTTGACTCCAACTGTAACTGGGGCTGGATGAACGAGACCATCAAGAGAACCGAGTACATCGAGGACAGAACCGCACTGGATGACACCCATGATGAAATGCTTGAGGCATGGAACAACAATGTGAAGGGCGATCATGTTTACGATGGATTTAACTTCGACTCCACCAATGTGACTACGCAGGTGGCAGCCGTTGAGGCAGCTCTTTCCACCTACTATGATCCTCTTGTAAACGGTCTGGTAGACGATGTTGACGCTTCTCTGGAGCAGTTCAGAGCAGCAATGGAGAGCGCAGGCATCCGCGATATCATTGCAGAGCTTGAGTCTCAGGCAGCAGCATATGTTGCTGAAAAGCAGTAAGGAACTAAAATCAGAAATGACCGGGAACCGCCGCCGACAGCGGTGGTTCCCCTTTTTTGTCACAACCGATTTAAATCAAAGAGAGGAAGAAGAGCATGACACTGGATGAGATGGCCAGGACGCTGGGGGTGTCGAAGAGCACCGTCTCCAGGGCACTTTCCGGGAAAGGCAGGATCGGAGAGCAGACGAGAGCGAGGATATTGGAGTTTGCAGGAACGCAGGAGAACTCTGAGAAAACAGAAGTCTCAGAGAAACCCGGACAGGCACAGACCTGCGCTACAAGGAACCTCGGCGTGATCCTTCCGGCGGATGTGTATTCCAAGGGAGGTCCCTACTTTCAGGAGTGTATGCTGGGCATCTGCGAGGCGGCAGCCTTTCTTGATTATGACGTTGTCATTGCCACGGGAACGGCAAATGATCTGTCTGCCATCAAGACACTGGTGGAGAAGAATAAGGTGGACGGCATCATTTTAACCAGGAGCATTGAGAATGACCGGGCATTAAGGTATCTGACTGAAATTGGTTTTCCGGTGGGAATGACAGGGGTATGCGGACAGGAGCAGGTGATCCAGGTGGATACGGACAACGAAGCCGCCTCGGAGAGCCTGACCTCTCTGCTGATAGGCAGGGGCTACAGGAAGTTCGCCCTTGTGATCGACAATATGGAATATACGGTGAACAAAAGCCGGTACAACGGGTTTTGCCGTGCGCTTGAGAAAAACGGCATCCCGCAGGAAAAACAGAGAATTGTCTGCGATCCCATGAAGATGGATATGCTGGATTCCGTTCTGGAGGAGCTGGTCGACGGCAAGGTGGAGTGCATTATCTGCGGGGATGATGTCATCTGTACCGCTGTCATGTCCTCCCTGCAGGGAAAGGGGTACAGGATACCAAAGGATGTGGCGGTGGCTTCTCTGTACAACAGTCCCAATCTGGACTGCTTTTCCCCTTCTGTCACAGCGGTGAATGTGTCCGCAAGGCAGGTGGGAAAAATGATCTGCAGGCAGATGATCAATTTTCTGGAGGGACGGGACTACCGTCAAAAGACGGTCATGGACTACGAGATCCTTCTGCGGAAATCCGCAGGGAGCGCCGGGTGAGCAGGGAGCAAAGGGCGCGGTCTTCCGGAGTTTTTTGAAAACCCGGAAGACAGAACCCGCCGATTTATATATAGAAGAAAGAGGTGAGGCAGCAAGATGTTGGATTTTTACAAGGGAATGGATATCTCCTTCCTGCAGCAGTGTCTGGAGGAGGGGATGCAGGTGTATGACAGGGACGGCAGTGCTGCGGAGCCGTTTGCGCTTCTGAAAAAGTACGGTGTCAATGCCATCCGGCTGCGCATCTGGAATGATCCGGAAAATGTGCCGGAATCCGGAGGATACTGCAGCCTGGAGAGGACGCTTGCGATGGCCAGGCAGATTGCGGCAGCCGACATGAGCTTTCTTCTGGATTTCCATTATTCCGATTTCTGGGCTGATCCGGCCAATCAAAGGAAACCGGCTGCGTGGAAGGATCTGACCGGAGAGGCGCTGGAAGAGGCAGTGTACACCTACACCCGGGATACGCTGAAAGCCTTTGAGGCACAGGGCACACTTCCGGATATGGTGCAGATCGGAAACGAGATCAGAAGCGGACTTTTGTTCCCGGACGGAGAACTGCCGGATTTCTCCGGAATGGTGCGGCTGGTGAATGCGGGGATAAGAGGAGCGAGAGAGACGGCAGGGCCGGAGAGAATGCAGGTGATGATCCATCTGGACCAGGGAGGCAGGTACGACTGGCTCCACCAGTGGTTCGAGGGCGCATTTCATGCGGGACTCGCAGACTTTGATGTCATAGGGCTTTCCTATTATCCCTTCTGGCACGGCACCTATGAGGATCTGAAAAATTCCATGAGCCGTCTGGCGGCGGATTACAAAAAGCCTATCGTGATCGCAGAGACGGCCTACGCCTGGAGAAAAAGCGAGAAAGGCTTTATCGATGAGGAACAGATCCGCATCGGCGGTCTTCCGGCAAGCCCGGAGGGGCAGCTTCGCGAACTGCAGGCGGTGATGCACCTCCTGGCAGGTCTCCCGGACGGACTGGGAAAGGGCATTTACTATTGGGAGCCTCTGTGTGTGCCCAGGGAAGGACAGGGCGGCTGGCAGGAGAACATGGGGCTTCTGGATGCAGACGGGAAGGTGATGGAGGGCATCATGGCCTATTTGCAGACCAGAAGTGACATGGAGAAGGAGCCGGACGGCTTCGCGGAACTTCTGGAGCGCACCAGACGAAGAGAGTACGAGGCGGTGGAGTATACCGGCGAAAACCTGCTGAAAAACGGCAATTTCATCCGTTATCTGTCGGACTGGAAATTCAGTGACACGGATCGGAATGTGTCGGTGAAAGTGGTGGAAGGGGAGCCGGGAAGCACCTCGAAGATCCTGCGGGTGGAGAGCGACAGAAACTTTGTCTTCTCAGTGGAGCAGGAAGCGGCTGTGGATCCGGGGGATTATCTGTTGACAGTGGAGATAAAGGGAGTGGACACCACGGGCGTGGACGTCAGGCTTTTTGCCAGGGACGGGGAAGAGCACTGCGTGTTGATCCACCCCACAGAGCAGTGGAGGGTATGGAAGCTTCCCTGCCGGGCTCAGGGGACAAAGCTGACAGCAGGCATCGAAGTTTCATCCCCGGCCATTTATCTCTGCATGAGAAATTTCAGACTGACAAAGACATGACCGGACAAACAGATGACAGGGAGGAAGATATGAGTACAGAATACAGCTATAACGAGCGTTATTTAATGAGAGACGGAAAGCCTTGGTTCCCGGTGATGGGAGAGATGCACTTTACCAGATACAGGGAGGATCTTTGGGAGGAGTCCCTGCGAAAAATGAAGGCGGGCGGGGTGACCATTGTCTCCACCTATCTGATCTGGATCCACCACGAGGAAATTAAGGGAGAATTTGATTTTTCCGGATGCAGGAACCTGAGAAAATTCCTGGAGCTTTGCCGGAAGGTGGGACTGAAGGTGTTTTTGCGTCTTGGCCCCTGGGTCCACGGCGAGGTGAGAAACGGCGGCTTCCCCGACTGGGTGGTTGACCTCGGGAAAGAGGGCGTGGACCTGAGGAGCAACGATGAGAAGTATATGTTCTATGTGAGACGTTACTGGGAGAAGATCTACGAGCAGGCAGCCGGAATGATGAACGGGGACGGCGGCCCTGTCATCGGCGCACAGATTGAAAACGAGTACGGTCATGTGGGCGGTCACAGAGGAGAGAAGGGTGAGGCGCACATGCGGGCACTGACAGCCCTTGCGAAGGAAATCGGCTTTGACCTTCCCCTCTACACCGCAACCGGCTGGGGAGGAGCCTGCATCGGCGACTGCCTGCCTGTGATGGGAGGATACTGTGAGGCCCCCTGGGATCAGAGCGTGGAAGAGCTTTCCGCAAACACCAACTTCTGCATCAGCCATGTGCGCAATGATGCCCTGATCGCCTGCGACCATCATGTGGAGGATGCCATCACCTTTGACGAGTCGAAATTCCCCTATCTGACAGCAGAGCTGGGCGGGGGGCTGCAGGTGACCTCCCACAGACGCCCTGTGGCGGAGGGTCACGATATCGGCGCTATGTCCACCGCAAAGCTGGCGAGCGGGGTGGCGCTGCTGGGCTACTATATGTACCACGGCGGCAGCAATCCGGACGGGAAGCTCTCTACCTTGCAGGAGAGCCGTGCCACAGGTTACGCAAATGACCTGCCCGTGATCAACTATGATTTCAATGCACCTGTCAGACAATACGGAACAATTTCGGATAATTATAACGAAATTAAACTTTTGGCACTCTTCCTGAAGGATTTCGGGGAGGATATGGCAGTGCTGCCTGCGGAGATCCCGGACGAAAACATCAAGCCGGAGGATATGCACACACTCAGGACCTCCTGCCGGCATGACGACAGCCACGGCTACGTGTTCTTCAACAACTATCAGAGGCACAGAGTCATGGATGCCCATGAGAATGTGGTGTTCGAGGGCGCCCTGGGGGACGGGAAAGTGCTTTTCCCCACAGTGGCAATAAAGAGCGGCGACTACGGCTTTTTCCCCTATCGGATGAAGCTGGGGGAGGCAGTGCTTGCTTCCGCTCTTGCGACTCCCCTCTGCAGGCTGAAGGGGGACGGCGGGGAAACTTACGTATTCTACGGAGACTACGAGCCGCAGTACCGTTTTGAAAATAATATAACAGCTGATATCATTCATCTCTCCAGGGCGCAGGCTCTGAATGCCTGGAAGGTGACATTGGACAGAGACTATCTCGTGCTGAATGATAACTTTGTCTGGGAGGAGGACGGTGCGCTCAGAGTCTGCGGCGGCAGAATCACCCGCATGCTTTCCTTCCCGGCGCTTTCCAAAGTGCCTGAGGGCTTTGAGAAAAAGGGCGAAGAAGGGCGCTTTACGGTCTATGAGAGAGTCGTGGACGCAAAAGAGTGCAGCGTCAGTGTGCGGAAGCTTTCCGAAGTGGAGGAGACGGCTGCCTACGAGATTTCAATTACCTATCCGGAGCACTTTGACAGGGAGACTGCAAGGCGTCAGTCAGATATTCTCCTGAACCTTTCCTACGCGGGATACGGCCTGGAGGTTTACAGGGACCAAAAAATGATCAACGACCATTTCTATACCGGACAGGAGGTGCCTTTGAGCCTGGGATATTTTGACTTCCCGGAGAAACTCACCGTAAAGGTGAAGGCATTGCATGAAAATGACTGGGTATTCATCGAAAAGTGGCCCGAGCTTCATGAGGGCAGGGCACTCTCCCTGGAATCCGCAGGATTAAAGGAACTCTTTTTCTGAATCTGACACCGCGGGATAACCCGGAAAATACGAAAAAAAGACGGCAGACTTTTGTTCTGCCGCTTTTTTCATTGCATTTTTATGCATCTGATGGTATACTGACCTTTGAATTTAAGTATAAAAAATAAACAGTAAAATGTGCAAGGAGGAAGAGTTATGAAAAAATTTTTAGCGGCCGCGATGGCAGCGGTCATGGTTGCGGCAGTGATGACGGGCTGCGGCAGCAGCACAGCGCAGTCATCCGGCAAGGGTGTCAAGGTGATCGACGTGGATCTGACCGAGGAGGAGTACGCTTTCGGCGTGGACAAGACCCAGCCTGAGCTTCTGGAATCCGTAAATGCTTTTATCGCCCAGATCAAATCCGACGGAACCTTTGACGAGATCTGTGACAGGTATTTCGGCGACGGCACGCCTGAGGCGGTTGCCTCCGCAGCTTTGGATGAGAGCAAGGATCAGCTTGTGGTTGCCACAAACGCGGCTTTCGAGCCCTTCGAGTACACACAGGGCGACAACTACTACGGCATTGACATGGAGATCGCAAAGGCTCTGGCCGATTATCTCGGAAAAGAGCTTGTCATCCAGAACATGGACTTTGACGCTGTGTGTCTCTCCGTCGGACAGCAGAAGTGCGATGTGGCTATGGCGGGCCTGACCATCAAGCCCGAGCGTGAGGAGTATGTGACCTTCTCCGATTCCTACTACAGCGCATCCCAGAGACTGATCACCTTATCTTCCGACACCGAGTTTGACAGCTGCACAGATGCAGCGTCCGTGGAGGCGATCCTGAAGGCTAAGGACAGCAGCGTGAAGATCGGTGTCCAGACAGGCACCACCGGCCAGTTCTACGTGGAGGGCGATGCGGACTGGGAGTTTGAAGGCTTCCCTGTGACAGCGGTAGGCTACAAGAGCGGTTCCCTTGCAGTCCAGGATCTGATCAACGGAAACATATCATATGTTATCATTGATTCTGCTCCCGCCACATGCATCACCGACGCGATCAACAAGCTGCAGTAGGATACGAGGTTCAGATGGGTAATTTCGGACAAAAGGTAGACAAGTTCATAGATATTTTTATCAACCAGAACGGTTATGTCAGAGTGGTCGCCGGACTGAAGAATACGCTGCTCATAGCGGTGCTTGGTCTGGTCATCGGCATCCTGATCGGCACGCTGATCGCCACGGTGAGGGTCATCCCCAAGTACAAAACCCTGCCCCGCATTTTGAACGGCTTCTGCAGCTTTTATGTGGGACTGTTCAGGGGCACGCCGATGGTGGTACAGCTTCTGGTATTTTATTATGTGATGCTGCCGCTGCTGGGGATCAAGATGACAGGCATCCAGGTGTCCATCATGGTGTTCGGCTTAAACAGCGGCGCGTACATTTCCGAGATCATGCGGAGCGGCAT
>CAYPSH010000055.1:0-8021 GCA_964413445.1 uncultured Acetatifactor sp. | reverse complement strand
AATACACCTCCGGCTCCAGATATTTTAAAGAGAGATCGTCCAGCTCCACCTTCAGCTTGCTGATGCCGAGCCTCTGCGCGATGGGACAGTAGATTTCCAGTGTCTCTCTGGCGATCCGCTTCTGGCTCTCCGGCGTCTTGTATTTCAGGGTCCTCATATTGTGGAGCCTATCCGCCAGCTTGATCAGGATGACACGGATATCCTTTGCCATGGCCAGGAACATCTTCCGCAGGTTTTCCGCCTGCATCTCCAGTTTGACATCCGACTGCCCCTCCTCCGAGGACAGGGGGATCTGTTCCAGTTTGGTGACTCCATCCACAAGCAGCGCAACGTCCTCGCCGAACTCCCGCCTTAAATCCTCCTCCGTCATGCATGTGTCCTCCACAACATCGTGAAGGATACCTGCGACGATGGTCTCCTTGTCAAGCTCCAGGTCTGCAAGGATGATCGCAACATTCAGCGGATGGATGATGTAGGGCTCTCCCGATTTCCGAAACTGATTTTTGTGAGCCTCCCCGGCAATGCGATAAGCCTTTTCTATCATGGAGATATCATCGCTGGGATGATATTTCCGGACACGCGCAATAAGCTCCTGATACAGAGTATCGGGATTCAGGAATTCACTGGCTTCTCCCATTTTTCCGTTGTCAATGACAGCTTCCTGCCTTTCTTCCACCATAGACTTTTTCGCTCCCTGCTCTTTGGAACTGTAGTTCCTTAATTGGCCCGCATATAGACTGCCAGCCTACTTCCCGGGGTAACAGATAGCAGACTCCAGGCGATAACCTGAAATCCTCTCCCGTCCTTTTAAGCCCGCAAGCTCCATCAGCACGACAACGCCTACCACCTGTCCGCCGAGCTGCTCGATCAGCTTGATCATCGCTTCCGTAGTCCCTCCCGTTGCGATCAGGTCATCCACCAGGAGTACCTTCTGCCCGGGCTTTATGCTGTCCTTGTGCATCTCGATGGTCGCCTGCCCGTACTCCAGCTCATAGGATACGGAGACAGTCTCTCTGGGCAGCTTGCCTGCCTTGCGGATCAGCACAAAGGGCTTGTTGTTGTTGTAAGCGATGGGGGTTCCGAAAATAAAGCCTCTGGACTCCGGGCCCGCAACCACATCATAGTCCAGATCCCTGATCTTTTCCTCCATGGTGTCGATGGCAAGGTGAAGGCCTTCCGCATCCTGCAGCACACTTGTCACATCGCGAAAAATGATCCCCTTCTCCGGGAAATCGGGAATGCTCACCACATAGTCTTCCAGCTTTTTCATACTTTTCATCCTCCCTTTACTTATTCTTTCTTTTTTTTCATCTCATCACAGAAATACCGGATAATGTCACTTCTTGTGATGATTCCGATAAACACGCTCCTGTCATCGATGACAGGCACAAAGTTCTGGGTTTTTACCCGCTCCAGCATTTCTTCCATCTCTGAGTCAATGCAGGCCGGTCTGACCTTGCCGTTCTGTAAAATATCCCGGATCTTCATGCATTCCAGGCTCTTTAAGGTGATGTCATCCAGGCTCTCATTGTGGACGACAACATTCCACAGGAAATCGCCCTCGCTGATGGTGCCGATATACCTGTCCTCCGCGTCGATGACAGGGATTGCCGAGAAACCGCTCCTGCGCAGCTTTTCCAGTCCCTGCCGCAGTGTCATGTCATCCCGCAGGAAAGACACCTCTTCCTTTGGCTGAATAAATGATGCAATATTCACTCTGCTTGTTTCTCCTTTACTCCTGCTGTCCGGCATCCTCGTCCTTCACCTCTTCATAAGAGGTTTCCGGAGCTTCAAGTTCCGCCAGATATTTCCTGATCTTACGGGCAAAGTAACAGGTGGTAAAGACATCCGTCACGCCGCTGAAGACCAGGCCGATACCGATCAGCCGAAACAGAAGCGTTGCAGACTGGAAAGGGTTGCACATGAGAAGAATGCCAAGGACCACATTTGCCACGGCAAATACCAGCATTACAGCCCAGTTTCCGTATTCCATACGCTTCATGTCGATCACATCCTGCAGCTTGCTGCAGCCGCTGATCAAAACCATAACCCCGAGTAAAAAGGGAATCAGTGAAATGATGATCTCCACCTTGAGGAGGACAAGGATACCTGCGCCGATGCTGATGAGGCCGTGCAGGAAATCGTTGTGGTAATAATTCTGATGGGCATCCCTGAGCAGATAGCCGATCATGGAGACCGCCCCCGCAAAGATCAGTACCACAGCGAGAAGATATCCGAGCGTCTTTTCCATCGTTTCCGGGATGACCAGCGCCACAACCCCCAGAAGTATGTAGAGAACCCCCGTCAAAAGAGCATCCCATTTCAATTCCCTCAAAAATTTCATAACCATCCTCCCTCTCTGTCCCCGATTAGATACTATCTAGAAAGGACTCCTTTTGCAAAAAGAGTCCTTTATTTTGTTTTCTATATGAAATTATCTTATTTTCTGCCGCAGCATTTCTTGTATTTCTTGCCGCTTCCGCAGGGACAGGGGTCGTTGGGATAGATTTTTGCTTCCTTCACGATCGTGGTGGAAGATTTCTGCTCCTTGTAAAGAGCCTTTCTGGTCTCCTCGTCGAAGATGTCCTTCCACTCCTCCAGATTGTAAAGCCAGTCTGCCTCCGCAGCTACCATGTTCTTGTACAGCAGAGCCTTGTCAAAGCCGAGGTTGACGACTGTATCCTCCTCCATCTCCTCGATGGGATTGCGCTCCTTTAAGCTCTCGTCGATGCCGTCCAGAAAGCCCGTCATAGTCATAACAGATACGCCGTATTTGTCAGCCAGCTCTTTCACTGTGCCCGTCACCACTTCGTCGGGATTCTTTAAAAGCTGTGCGTAAATATCCTTTTCCTGCTGGAAATAAGCGGCCCAGAGCTGCTGAAGCTTCTGCTGTCCTGCTTCCTCATTATATGCCAGTTGTCTCCATTGTTCTAATAACGCCATTGTAGATACCACCTTTTGTTGTCATTTTTTCGCTGTTTTTGCACTGCGAAGCAGCAAATAGATTTCAGCCCTAAGTATATAACAAATCTGTCCTGATGACAATAAAATTTTGAATTTTCTCATTTTCGATTTTTCGAATTTTCGGTTGTATTGCCGCTTTGCGGATGATATGATGGGCGTAGAAAAAAACCAAAAAGTTGTAAGAACGAAAGGATAACCAGATCATGAGTGAATTGGATCACACAACTGAAACACCGGATTCCGGGGCAGACCGCCCTGACACCAAAAGAAAAATAACCTCCAGACAGGTCGTTGCCATCATCGGAGTCTGCCTGCTGATACTCTTGTATGTGGCGGCACTGATCGCCGCCCTTTTCGACAGCACCTCCTCCGGCAGATGGTTCAAAGCCTGTCTCTGTGCGACGATCGCCGTCCCTCTGCTCATCTGGATCTACACCTGGCTGTACGGCAAGATGACCGGCAAACATTAAATAAAAATTGCGTCAGGCAAAGCCCGGACAAAAAACGTGCGCCGTCAGGCGCACTTACACGCCCAGGCTGCGAAGCTCCTCCTCCGCCTGCTCCTTCGTCCGAAATACGATGCCGGAAAACCCTAAGCTTTTTGCCGCCTCCACATTCGCTTCCATATCGTCCAGGAAGACGCACTCTTCAGCCTTCAGTCCGTATCTTGCCAGAAGCAGTTCATAGATTGCCCTGTCCGGCTTGACGACCTTTTCCAGGTAGGAAAGGATACCGCCGTCCGTGTAGGGCAAAAAGTCCAGGGCATCCGCGCACTCCACATATGCCTTATGGGAGAAATTTGACAGATAAAAAACCTTGAAGCCTTTTGCCTGCAGCTCCTGTATCCACGGGATGGCATAGTCTCTCTTTGTCACCAGTCCACTTATATCATCATATGCCTGATGCAGCTCTTTCTCAATTTCAGGATCAAGCTTTACAAATTCATCCATCAGCTTTTCCTCGTCCCACTCTCCTCTGTCGAACTCCCTCCAATATCTGCTCTCGACCGACGCCCGGCCGATCCGCTCTGCCATGGCCTTGTCAAAGCCCTTGTCCTCCAGGAATTCCTTCCATCTGAAATCCGTCAGCACATTGCCGATATCAAAAACCACATTACGAATCATGTTTTTCCTTTCCGTATCTGTCCATAATCTCCAGAAGTCTGCCTGCTGCCGCCGACAGCGTCTGTCTTGTATTTCTCACCACACTGAAGGTGCGCCTGGGGATCAGCTTTTTGAACCTGAGTTCAAACAGCCTGCCGCTCTCCAGATACTCAGCGGCAAAATCCCTGACCACACAGCCCACGCCGAGATTTCGCAGGGTAAACTGCACGATCATATCGCTGGTCGCCAGTTCAAACTCCGGCTGCAGCACCACGCCCTCGCGGGCCAGATACCCGTCCATATAGCTTCTGGTGCTGGTGTTGTTTT
Source organism: uncultured Acetatifactor sp. (assembly GCA_964413445.1). Taxonomy (GTDB): domain Bacteria; phylum Bacillota; class Clostridia; order Lachnospirales; family Lachnospiraceae; genus Acetatifactor. Next base: position 3,627 of record CAYPSH010000055.1, on the reverse strand, counting down.
CCAGGAAGATCATGGGAAGCTGCTCCAGATCCCTGAAATCCAGCATCTTGTTTTTGAAGGAGATAAATCGTCTTCCCGCCACAAACACATCCTCGATCTCGCGGACATCTGTCTTCTCAATATCGTCCTCCGCCTCAAACGGCGTGCTGACTACCCCGAAGTCAATTTTCCCGTCCCTCAGAAGTTCCAAAGTCTCCGGCGTCGGAGCGTTGTTGACGATCACCTTGATCTCCGGATACTCCTCATGGAATTTTTCCAGAAAAGGCAGCAGATAAAACCGGAGTGTCATGTCACTGGCGCCGATATGCACCTCGCCCAGCTCCAGATTCTGCATCTGCACTATTTTTTCCACACCGGTCTCGATCTGCTCATAGCCTTTTTGCACATAAGAATAGAGAAGCTGACCCTCTCTGGTCAGCTTCACTCCTCTGGAAGCCCTCTCAAACAGCCGGACACCCAGACTCTTTTCCAACTGCTTCAGCGACTGGCTGACCGCAGGTTGGGAAATCATCAGCGCATCTGCCGCCTTCGTGACACTCCCGCACTTTGCCGTATAATAAAAGACCTTGAAATATTCCAGATTTCCAATCATAGTCTACCTGTATATGATGTCGTCCTTTTCAATGCCCGACACTGATCATCTGTATATGATGTCGTCTCTTCCCGGTCCGTTGCTCACCATGGTGATGGGGAATCCGATCTGCTCCTCGATGAACTCAATATATTTCCTGCAGTTTTCGGGAAGCTCCTCATACTTTCTGATGCCGCGGATCTCACACTTCCACCCGGGCAGCTTCTTAAATACCGGCTTTGCCTTCTCCAGCTTTGAAGTCACAGGGAAATCTGTGGTGACCTCTCCGTCGATCTCATAGCCCACGCAGACAGGGATCTCATCCAGATACCCAAGCACATCCAGCACTGTGAAAGCCACATCTGTAGTACCCTGCAGGCGGCAGCCGTACTTGGATGCCACACAGTCAAACCAGCCCACACGTCTGGGGCGTCCGGTCGTAGCGCCGTACTCTCCGCCGTCACCGCCTCTGCGGCGCAGCTCCTCAGCCTCGTCCCCGAACAGCTCGGACACGAATGCGCCCGCACCGACTGCGGAGGAATATGCCTTGCAGACAGTCACGATCTGCTTGATCTCATAGGGAGGCAGACCTGCACCGATAGCGCCGTAGGCAGCCAGTGTGGAGGAAGAGGTGACCATAGGATAAATACCATGGTCAGGATCCTTTAAGGTGCCGAGCTGTCCTTCCAGAAGAACAGTCTTTCCTTCTTTCAGCGCCTTATCCAGGAAAGCAGACACGTCGCACACATAGGGTGCCACCATATCTCTGTACTCATGGAGGGTTTCAAGCAGCTCCTTCGGATCAATGAGAGGCTTGTGATAGAGATGCTCCAGCATCACATTCTTCAGCTCACAGACGCGCTCCACCTTCTCCTTGAGCAACTCTTCATCAAAAAGCTCGCTGACCTGAAAGCCGATCTTTGCATACTTATCGGAGTAAAAGGGGGCGATGCCGGACTTGGTTGAGCCGAAGGACTTTCCGCCCAGTCTCTCCTCCTCATACTGATCGAACAGGATATGATAAGGCATGACAATCTGGGCGCGGTTGGACACCAGGATTTTGGGCATCGGAACATTCCGCTCCACAATAGACTGGATTTCCTTGAACAAAAGGGGAATGTTCAGCGCAACGCCGTTGCCGATCACGCTTGTGATATGGCTGTAAAACACGCCGGAAGGCAGTGTGTGCAGCGCAAACTTGCCGTAATTGTTCACGATCGTGTGACCTGCGTTTGCCCCGCCCTGAAACCGAACTACAATATCTGCATTCTGCGCCATCATATCGGTGATCTTGCCCTTGCCTTCGTCACCCCAGTTAGCGCCTACGATTGCCTTTACCATTTTATCCTCCATTCCCTGCCCCTGTAGGCAGGATAAACAATTTTTCATTCCGCTATAAGTATACTATAAGGTTTTTCATAAGTAAAATCAATCGTTTTTATGTTTATTATAGGATTTACTTATGTTACGGTTATCACCGACTTCCCGTCCTTTGCAGACATCAATCCATGAGACAAAGCCGGAATATTTCTCAAGTTCTTCCATCGTCATCTCAATAGCGCTGTTGCTGCTGCCACACGCCGGGAATACGGTCTCAAATCTTTTCAGGGATTCGTCGAGATAGACTGTAACTCCGTCATTGACTGCGAAGGGGCAGACACCGCCAACCGCATGTCCCACCAGCTTCTCTACCTCCTCCGGGGTCAGCATTTTGGCCTTCACCCCGAATTTCTCCTTGTATTTATGGTTATCCACCTTCTCATCTCCGGCTGTCACGATCAAGATAGGGCTGCCAGTCACCATGAAAGAAAGCGTCTTTGCGATCCGGCATGGCGCGCATCCCAGCGCCTCGGCCGCCAGTTCTACCGTCGCACTCGACACTTCAAATTCCATCACCCGATTCTCCATCCCATATTTCTTAAAATATTCCCTGACTCTCTCAATCGCCATAGTAAATTCCCCTTTTTTCTCATTCCTTCCGGTAACGCAGGCTGCCGATACTCGTGAGCGGAAAGATTCTGATCTTAGCTTTTGCGACCATGTTTTCCAGCGGAACATATTTTTCATCCCAAAAGCGGGAGTCCAAAGAGTGGTTCCTGTTATCTCCCATCATAAAATAACATCCTTCCGGAACGACATAGGTTCCATCCCCTGATTTAAGCGTTTTTTTCTGTTTTAAAACAAAGGAATCATCCAGTTCCACACCATCTGCATAAACCTTCCCGTCTTCTACGACAATTGTTTCTCCCGGAAGACCGATAACCCGCTTAATGTAAAGCGTCTCCGGATCATCCGGCGGAATAAATACCATAATATCATAGCGTTCAATTTTTGTTCTGTCATAGCGGGAGCCTATGAGAATATCATTTTCCATGAGTGTATTATTCATGGATCCACTCGGGATATAATTTAACGTGATAATATATTTCAGTAAAATGATCAGCACAACGCCAAACACAATACAGGGTAGGACACATTCTCTGACAGTCTTAAGGCACTCTTTTTTTATCACATCCAGCCACGTTTCATCATTTTCCATGCAGTAACTCCATTCTTTTGTCGAATCATTCTTTCGACATATGAAGCTATTATACAGCTTTCCGAATTAATTTTCAACATGCCCTGGCCTTCTTGCCGGCATGTGGCTGGCGGCAATGGCTTTGTGGACTGTCTGCAACTGTCGTCAAAATCCTCTTTTTCACCACACTTTCCCTGCTATGGCTGTGGGGTTTTCCTAGATATTACCGTCATGGCCGCCATGACTATCATCAGTTTTTTCTCCATGGCTGTCGTCATGGTCACCGTTTCCGAAGCCGCCGCGACCGTCCGCGCCGCCGTCCGGGATCTCACCAGAGGGCGCTTCCCCTCCGTCCGGCATCTGCGGCATCTCACCTGATGGCGCTTCTGCTCCGTCCGGCATCTGTGGCATCTCACCAGAGGGCGCGTCCCCTCCGTCCGGCATCTGTGGCACCTCACCCGAGGGCGCGTCCGCGCCGCCGTCCGGCATCTCTCCTGAGGGCGCGTCCCCTCCGTCCGGCATCTGCGGCACCTCTCCT
>CAYPSH010000054.1:6135-8030 GCA_964413445.1 uncultured Acetatifactor sp. | reverse complement strand
AGAGCAGAGGACTGAAAATCCTCGTGTCACTGGTTCGATTCCGGTTCTGGGCATTATTTACAGCATCAGAGCATCAAAGGGCTGAAATTCAGTCTTTTGGTGCTATTTTTTTTAGTATAGTCATGATATAATGACCTTATTCGAGTCTGAAAACGGCCGGATGGCCATCTATCGTGAATGCGAAGCATTCATGATATAATGTATTGGCGCGTTGGAAGAACAAGTGAGTTTGAAGCAGATAATAACATGGAGAGCTATTATGAGCGACAAAGAACAAACGATAACTGAAAGCAGGCAGGAGACGACAGAGGCAGCATCAAATATGTCAACTGAAGCTGTCGTCAGCGGGATGGAAAAAAGTGGGAAAAAGCCCAGGACAAAAATCATACCGGTCGTTATTCTGGCAGTACTGGTTGTGGCGCTTGGCGGCACGTATGGCGGAATTGCCATACACTACAAATCACACTTCCTCCCGGGAACAAGCATAGATGGTAAGGACTGTTCCGGATTGGATGCCAATCAGACAGCAGCCGTTCTGGATGATCAGCTTCAGACGTATTCTCTGGAGGTGACCGGGCGAGACTACAGAACAGCACAGTCAGGTGCTGTACTTGGCGTTGTGACAGCTTCGGATATCAACTTAAGCTATGCAGAAGACTCTGTACAGTTTGCAGAGCAGCTTCTGGAACAGCAGAATATTTTTTCCTGGCCGGTCAGGTTTGTGAGTAAGGAAACAGAAGGCATTTCTACATTGCGCGGCATTTTGTATGATGAAGGACAGCTGAAGCAGACGGCGGCTGCATGGGATGCATGCCGGAAAGAAAATATGATGGCACCTGAAAATGCCTATATCAGCGAATATAGCGATTCCCTGAAAGGATATGAAATTATTCCGGAGACCCCCGGCACTCAATTTGATATAGATCAGGCGCTTGAATTTATGAGCGAAGCCATTTATGGACATGAGACTGAGGTGGATATAGAAGCTTTGGGATGTTATCAGGAGGCGTCAGTGAAAAGCGATGATGCTAAGCTGGTGCAGACTGTGGCAGAGGCAAATCAGATGCTGGGAACCAAAGTGGTATATGACTGGAACGGTTCGAAGGTGGTTCTGGATGCGGATCTTTTGAAGGACTGGGTCTCTATTGAGGACGACAAGGCGATCCTGGACGAGGCTGCGGTAAAAACATTTGTCAGCGAACAGGCATCAGAGTATGACACCTACGGCAAGTCTCAGAAATTCATGACATCGCTGGGAATTGAACTGACGCTGGCGAGAAAAAACTACGGATGGAAGACAGACAGAGACACGGAGACGGATGAACTGCTTGAGTTGATCTATGCCGGAAGTACAGTCGAAAGAGAACCTGTCTACAGTATTACTGCGCAGCAGAAGGGCACCGATGATATCGGCTCCTCCTACGTGGAGGCAGACCTGACGAATCAGCATATGTATGTTTATCAGGATGGGAAACTGGCCTTTGAAACGGACTTCGTATCCGGGACGCTGAGCTCCACTCCGGACTGTGTCACTCCGCAGGGCATTTTCGGTCTGACCTACAAGACGAGGGATGCGGTGCTTCGAGGAGCGAACTATGCGTCCCATGTAAACTACTGGATGCCTTTTTACGGCAATTACGGTATGCATGATGCGACCTGGAGAAGCAGTTTCGGAGGCACCATCTACGTCACCAGCGGTTCGCACGGCTGTATCAACCTGCCGTACAGTTCTGCTGCAACGATTTATGAATATGTGTCGACGGGCTTTCCTGTGGTCTGCTACTATTATACCTCAGATCCGAAGTCGGTTCTAAAAGAGCTGCAGGAGGCGACAGAACCTGTGGCGGAGACAACGCCAGAGGGAGAGACGGAAGCGGCGCAGACACCCACTGAGG
>CAYPSH010000054.1:0-6035 GCA_964413445.1 uncultured Acetatifactor sp. | reverse complement strand
CCTGCAGAAGATACGGCGGCAACACAGGCCTCGGAAGAGACAGTAACAGAAGGTTAGCAGATGTATGAAAGTGCACGGAAATGGAGTTAAAAATGTATGGAGGAAGGAGAGTATGGTCTGAAAGACAGGCCAGGAGATGGGAAAAGAAGCTGGACAGGTATCTTACCCTCCAGCATCAGATCGAGGAAGCGGCGCCGGACATCCTGCACTCCGGAAATTTTCTTAAGACAAGAGAGTTTCTTCAGCACGGGGACATGTCTGTGAATGATCATGTGATGGATGTTGCAAGATACAGTCTTGCCATCAGTGACAGGCTGCACATCCCCTGCAGCAGGCGGGAACTGGTGAGAGGCGCGCTGCTGCACGACTATTTCCTCTATGACTGGCATGTGCCGGATCAGGAAAATTCACACAAGCTGCACGGCTTTTATCATCCCGCGAAGGCGCTGGCCAATGCCTCCAGAGAATATCCTCTGACAAACAGAGAGAAGGACATCATCATCAAGCATATGTGGCCGCTCACGGTGGTGCCGCCGAAATGCAGAGAGGCGTGGATCGTGACGATGGCTGACAAGTGGTGTTCCCTGATGGAGACGATGCACATGCATCACGGGCATGGTGCGTCTCTCAGGAAACGCTGATCAAAGCAAAATTTTCCCTGAAAACAACAAGGAAGGAATAACTTGGAACATTTATTTGACAAGCTTCAGAGAAATGCTGAAAGTGACATATATCCCTGCCACATGCCCGGACATAAGAGGCATGGGTGCGGTGCACTCCCGCGGGAAATGTACCGGAACGACATCACTGAGATTGACGGATTTGACAATCTGCATCAGCCGGAGGGCATCCTTTCGGAACTGCAAAAAAAAGCGGCAGCCCTTTACGGTGCGGAGGAGAGTTTTTATCTGGTAAACGGAAGCACCTCCGGGATTTTAAGTGCAGTCAGTGCTGCATTGCCGGTTGGCGGGCATATTTTGATGTCGCGCAACTGCCACCGGTCAGCCTATCATGCGGCATATCTGAGAAATTTAAGAATTTCTTATCTTTATCCGGGGCTGTTGGAGGAGTATGATATTTTTGACGGGATAACGCCGGACAGTGTCCGGGAAAGCCTGATGGAAGAACCGGATATCGGCGCGGTTCTGATTGTATCACCGACTTATGAAGGACGGATATCCGATATATCCAGGATCGCCGGGATCGTGCACGAGAGAGGGATCCCGTTAATCGTGGATGAGGCGCATGGAGCCCATCTGGGACTTGCGGAAGGGTTTGCCAAAAACAGTTGCCAGGCGGGAGCGGATCTGGTGATCCACAGCGTCCACAAGACTCTCCCCGCGCCCACACAGACAGCCCTGCTGCATGTAAACGGCAGTCTGACAGACAGACGCATGCTGAAGCGTTTCCTGCAGATTTATCAGACGAGCAGTCCTTCCTACCTGCTGATGGCGGGGATCGACAACGCGCTGGATGTGATGGAAAGGGAAGGCAGCCAAAGGTTTGGAGCCTTTCGATGCGCATGGGAAAAAATGCTGGCAAGGCTTTCGGCCTGTGAGAACCTTCGGTTTCTGCAGGGAGATTACACGGTGCAGGATGTGGGCAAACTGGTGATATCCGTCAGAAATACCTCATTGACGGGAAAGCAGCTCTATCGTATCCTGTTGGAGCAATATCATCTGCAGCCTGAGATGGCAGCGGAAGACTATGTGCTTGCCATGTTCACGGTAAACGATACGGCCGAAGGGTTTGAGAGGATGACGGAGGCACTGCTGGAGATAGACCGGCAGCTTCCCAAAGGAGACCGGACCCCGCAGAAGGGACTCCGGGAAATGGAGAAGGAAAGCGCAGCGCTTACTCTTGCCGAAGCATGGGATGGGGAAACCTGTCTTTTAAAGCTGTCGGAGAGTATAGGAAGAGTGTCGGGAGAGTTTATCAATTTATACCCGCCGGGGATACCTCTTCTGGTTCCGGGAGAGATCATCACAAGAGAACTCTGCGGGAAGATCCTGAAATGGAACGCACAGGGACTGACTGTTCAGGGCATACTGACCAGGGGGGAGGAGATTCTGGTCAGGGTACTGGTATGACAGGAATGGGGAAACAGCAAACAGGCAAGGAAAGAAAAAGAGGAGAGACAATGAGAAAGACAAAAATTATCTGTACAATAGGACCGGCAAGCCAGAGCGAGGAGCGCCTGAGAGAACTGATGCAGGCAGGAATGAATGTGGCGAGATTCAACTTTTCCCACGGTGACCATGCGGAGCAGGGCGGCAAGTTTGACACCGTGATCAAGGTGAGAGAGGAACTGGGGCTTCCTGTGGCGACGCTGCTGGATACAAAGGGACCGGAGATCCGTCTCTGCGATTTTGAGGGCGGCAGGACAGAACTGACGGCAGGACAGAAGTTTATCCTGACCACGGAAGATATCATGGGAACCTCCGAAAAGGCATCCATCTCCTACAAGAATCTGAAAAATGATGTATCTGTGGGAACCACCATTCTGATCGACGATGGACTGATCGAGATGACGGTGGAGGAGATCGCGGGCGAAGAGATCGTCTGCCGCGTGGTAAACGGCGGTCCTGTTTCCAACCACAAGGGGCTGAATGTGCCCGGTGCGATCCTTTCCATGCCGTATATCAGCGAGAAGGACAGAGCGGACATCCTCTTCGGCATCGAGAAGGGCTTTGATTTTATCGCGGCTTCCTTCGCGAGAAGCAAGGAGGATATCCTGGAGCTTCGCAGCATTTTAAAGGAGCATAACAGCAATATCAAGATCATTGCAAAGATTGAAAATATGCAGGGGATTCAGAATCTGGAGGAGATCCTGGAGGTGTCGGACGGCATCATGGTGGCAAGAGGCGACATGGGCGTGGAGATCCCCATGGAGGAAGTGCCCATCATGCAGAAGAAGATGATCAAGCTGGCAAATGCACAGGGCAAGCATGTCATCACGGCCACCCAGATGCTGGAATCCATGATAAAGAACCCGAGACCCACCAGAGCCGAGGCAACCGATATCGCAAATGCGATCTACGACGGAACGACAGCGATCATGCTTTCCGGAGAAAGCGCAAACGGAAAATACCCGGTGGAAGCCGTAAAGACGATGGCAAGGATCGCGGAGAGTGCAGAACAGGATATCGATTATCCGTCAAGAATGAAGAAATACGATGGGGCGGACAAGAAGGAAATCACGACGGCCATCGCCTATGCGGCCTGCTCGGCGGCCACGGATCTGGAGGCTGCGGCTATCATCACAGTCACCATGTCCGGGTTTACCGCAGAATCCGTCTCCAGATTTAAGCCCTCCTGCCCGATCATCGGCTGCTCTGTGGAGAACAGGGTCTTAAGACAGCTGAATCTTTTGTGGGGGGTACAGCCTCTTGCCATCGAGAAGAAAGATACTGCGGATGAACTCTTTACGGACGCGGTCAGGGAAGCAAAAAAAGCGGGTTTTGTAAAAGCAGGTGACGTGGTGGTCATCACTGCGGGCGTACCTCTCGGAATTGTCGGAAAGACCAATATGATCCATGTGGTAGAGGTAGAGTAAAGCCTATGGGGAAGATCGTATATCTGATGGGCAAGAGCTCCACGGGCAAGGATACTATCTTCAAAGGACTGCTGCAGGATGCGGTGCTGAATCTCAGGGTGATCGTACCGTATACTACCAGACCGGTGAGGAACGGCGAGAGGGACGGTGTGGAATACTTCTTCACAGATGAAATGGGCTTTCAGGAGCTGAAAGCCCACGGAAAAGTGATCGAGGACAGAGCCTATCATACCTTCCATGGCTTATGGAGGTATTTTACCGTAGATGACGGCCAGTTTGCGGAGGATGAAAAGAACTGCATTATGATCGGTACACTGGAATCTTATACCTGTTTAAAGGATTATTTTGGAGAGGACAGGCTTGTGCCGGTTATGATAGAATCAGATGACGGGGTCAGACTGCAGAGGGCACTGAGCAGGGAACGTGCCCAGGAAACTCCGAAATATGAAGAAATGTGCAGGAGATTTCTGGCGGACAGCGTGGATTTTGCCGATGAAAAGATTGAGAAAGCCGGAATCAGGAGAAGGTTTCAAAATGATGATCTGGAGCGCTGCATGAAGGAGATAAAGGAATACATAATGCAGCAGCTTCAGGGAAACGCCTGACCAGTATGTCTTAAAGAGGAAGTCAGGCGAAGGCCGGCCATCGGGAAAGGGGGCAGGTGTATGGACATGAGAGTAAATCAGGTCAACCAGACGTCGGCTGTGGAGCAGACGCAGCAGAATGCGCAGCCCACAGACGGCAGCTTTAAGTTCACCCTTGCCAGTCACATTGAGGAGGCGGAGCTGCAGGCGAGGCTTCAGAGCCTGATGGAAGAAATCACCATGGAGGGAGATAAGCTTGCAAAGCGCCGGGATGTGAAGGACATGAAGCATTACCGGGGGCTTGTGAAGGCCTTCCTCAACGAGGTGGTGACCAGATCCCACTCCTTTTCCAGAGAGAATTTCCTGGACAGAAGGGGCAGACACAGGGTTTACGGCATCATCCGTCTTGTGGATGAAAACCTGGATCAGCTGGCCCAGGAACTGATGAAGGACGAGAAGGACAATCTGGCGATCCTGAATAAGATCGGAGAGATAGAAGGGTTGCTTTTGGATATCTTTACATGAGATGACCGATGCATTAAAATAAATAATGCGGGGGAAAGGAGTTACTATGGCAGGATTCGGGGATATCATCGGGCAGGAGCAAATCAAGGAACATCTGATCGGCGCACTTGCAGCCGGGAAGATTTCCCATGCATATATTATCAACGGCGAAAAATCCTCCGGCAAGGAATTCATCGCCCGCGTTTTTGCCATGACGATCCAGTGCGAACGCGGGGAGACCGAACCCTGCGGAGAGTGCCATTCCTGCAGGCAGGCACTGTCGGACAACCATCCCGACATCATTCGCGTGGTGCATGAAAAGCCAAACACGATAAGCGTGGATGACATCCGCACACAGGTCAATAACGATGTGGGCATCAAGCCATACAGCAGTGCCCATAAAATCTACCTGATAGCTGAGGCGGAGAAAATGACGGTGCAGGCGCAGAATGCGATTTTGAAAACGCTGGAGGAGCCGCCGGAATATGCGGTGATCATTCTGATGACTTCCAATGTAAATGCACTTCTTCCCACCATTATCAGCCGGTGCGTGGTCCTGAATATGAAACCGGTGGCGGATGAGCAGGTAAAAAAATACCTGATGGAAGAACTGAGGGTGCCGGATTACAAGGCGGAGGTGTGCGTGGCCTTCGCAAGAGGGAACATTGGAAAGGCAAAGGCACTTGCCTCCAGTGAGGACTTTGAAAATGTGAAGTCCGAGGCGCTTTCCCTCCTGAAATATATCAGGGAAATGGATCTGAGCGAGATCATCGCGGCCATTAAAAAGATCAGTGAGTATAAGCTGGATGTCAACGATTATCTGGATATCTGTTCCATCTGGTACAGGGATGTACTGTTGTTCAAGGCGACCAACGATGTGAATCATCTGGTGTTTCGGGAGGAGATCCAGGCGCTTCGGGCGGTGGCGCAGAGGAGCAGCTATGAGGGGATCGAGATTGTCATAAAGGCATTGGAGACGGCAAAGAGGCGTCTGGATGCCAATGTGAATTTTGAACTGACGATGGAGCTCCTGATGCAGACTATCCAGGAGAACGGCTAGTTTAAGTATATTTTTTATATCAGGCGGGAGGACCGCAGAATGGCGCCGGAGGGCGTGTGTGAGGTGTATAGATGACAAAAGTGATCGGTGTGAGATTTCGGACAGCGGGAAAAATATATTTCTTTGATCCCGTGAGCTTCGAAATAAAGCGCGGCGACCATGTGATCGTGGAGACTGCAAGAGGTATTGAGTTCGGCACTGTGGTGTCCGCCGCCATGGAGGTGGAGGATGAAAAGGTGGTACAGCCCTTAAAGCCTGTCATCCGGCTGGCAAACCAGAGAGATCTGGAGCAGGCTGAAGCCAATAAACTCAAGGAAAAGGAAGCCTTCAA
>CAYPSH010000053.1:2710-8078 GCA_964413445.1 uncultured Acetatifactor sp. | reverse complement strand
TGCCTGCCTTGTCCTCCTTCTGCCCGTTCACATAGACATTGCCGGACATGATCACGGCCTTGGCCTTCTCCCTGGATTCCGCATAGCCTTCCCTTACCAAAAGTACATCCAAACGTTCCTTCATTTCTGCTGTTCCTTCTTCTCACGACCGCACGCAGGCTTCGATCCGCTCCGTGATGGAGGCCGCGTCGATGCCGATCTCTTTCTTCAAAAGCTCCACATTGCCGTGCTCCACGTAGGCGTCGGGGATGCTGATATTCAGGCAGCGGTTCTTAAGGCCGTTCCTGTTCATGCACTCCAGCACCTTCTCACCGAAGCCGCCGCAGGCAACATTCTCCTCCATGGAGACGATCAGCACATGGTCCTTACAGGCCTCCTTCACCGCATCTTCGTCGATGGGCTTTACAAAACGGGCGTTGATAAGGCTGACCGCGAAGCCCTTACTTTTCAGGTTTTCCCTGACCTCCTCGGCGGTTTTTACCATGCTTCCCACAGCAAACAGGGCGATCTCCCACTCCCTGTAGATCCACTCCGCCTTGCCCAGCTCTATGGGCGCACGGTATTCCTTTAAGCCCGCGTAGGCTGTCCCTCTGGGGTAACGGATGGCGATCGGTGCGTCAAAAGCGACCGCAAACTTCATCATATCCGACAGTTCCCACTTGTTCTTCGGCGCGCAGATGTGCATGTTGGGAATGCCCGACAGGTAACTGAAATCAAAGATTCCCTGATGGGTCTCCCCGTCGCTGCCCACAAGTCCCGCCCTGTCGATGGCAAACACCACAGGCAGATTCTGGAGGCAGACGTCGTGCAGGATCTGGTCGTAGGCCCGCTGTAGGAAGGAGGAATAAACCGCCACAATGGGCTTTAAGCCTCCCGCGACAAGCCCCGCCGCGAAGGTCACCGCGTGCTCCTCCGCGATCCCCACATCGAAAAACCGGTCAGGATACATATTCCGGAAGCGTTTTAATCCGGTGCCGTCCGGCATGGCCGCCGTGATCGCAACGATATTTTCATCTCTCTGTCCCAGCTTGCACATGACAGTGGAGAAAATATCCGTATAATTTGCCACTGTCCTGGGGTGGGAGGGAATTCCCGTCTCAATGTCAAAGGGCTCCGTCCCGTGGAACCGGGCGGGATGGCGCTCCGCAGGCAGATATCCCTTGCCCTTGTGGGTCAGTGCGTGGATGATGACCGCACCCTTCACACGCTTGGCCTCGCCTATGACCTTCACCATGGCGTCTATGTCATGTCCGTCCACCGGGCCCAGGTAAGTGATACCCATGTCCTCAAAAAACATGCCGGGGATCACCAGACGCTTCACGCTGCTCTTTGCACGGCGGATCTTGCTGATGGTGCTGTCACCCATTTTGGTTCCCAGGAGGGCATTGTAGATGCCTTCCTTTAAATCCTGGTAACCCGTGGCGGTGCGGATGCTGTTCAGATACTTGGACATACCGCCCACATTCTCCGAGATGGACATATTATTGTCGTTCAGGATGATAATGAAGTTGGTCTCCTGCTTGGCCGCATTGTTCAGCGCCTCGTAGGCCATGCCGCCGGTCAGGGAGCCGTCCCCGATGACAGAGACGATGGTGCTCTTTTCCCCCTTGAGATCCCTCGCCTTTACAAGACCGAGGCCCGCGGAGATAGAAGTGGAGCTGTGTCCCGTCTCAAACGGGTCACAGGCGCTCTCCTTTCTCTTGGGAAAACCGCTCATTCCCTTATACTGGCGCAGTTCGTCAAAGCCGTCCTTGCGGCCTGTCAGTATTTTGTGGGTGTAGGACTGGTGTCCCACATCCCAGATGATTTTATCCTCCGGCAGATTTAAAGAAAGATGCAGTGCCATGGTCAGCTCCACAGCGCCCAGATTGGAACCCAGATGCCCTCCGGTCACACTGATTTTCCTGATGAGAAAATCCCGTATTTCCTGTGCGAGAAGAGGAAGCTGCGACTTGTCCAGTTTCTTGATATCGTTTTCCTGTGTAATATTATCCAGTACCATATTTCACCCTTATCTTTTACTTGCGGCGGTGTATCAGCCAAAGCACCAGCTGCTCCAAAAATTCATGTTCCCCTGTAAAATCATCCAGAATCCGCAAAGCCTCACCGGACATTCTCTCCACATCCGCCTGGGCCTGCTCCAGTCCCTTTAAGGTCACGTAGGTCTGTTTCTGATTCTGCTCATCGCTGCCCACCGGCTTGCCGAGCTCTGCGCTGTCCCCTGTCACGTCCAGAATGTCATCCTGGATCTGAAAAGCAATGCCGATGTTGTATGCACATTTTTGAACCTTCTCCAAGGCTTTCTCATCCGCACCTGCCAGCACGGCTCCCACCCCCATGGAAGCCTCTATCAGCGCGGCTGTCTTGTGTTCATGTATGAAAAGGAGCTGCTCCTCTGTCAGAGCTTTTCCCATTCCCTCCGCCTCGATATCGGCGGTCTGGCCTCCTATCATGCCATAGACCCCGGCCTTTCGCGCCAGCAGTTCCAGAGCCCTGGCCGTCCTGTGGTATTCCTCCGGACTCTCACATGCCCCAAATGCCTTCACGGCTGTCTCAAAGGCGTAGTTCAAAAGTCCGTCCCCCGCAAGGATCCCGATGGCATCCCCGTATACCGCCCAGGTGGTTTTCTTTCCTCTCCTGTACTCGTCATTGTCCATCGCCGGGAGATCGTCATGCACAAGGGAATAGGTGTGGATCATCTCGATCGCCGCCATAAACGGCGCGAGCAGTTTCCCGTCTTCCCCGCCGCACATCCGGAAGGTCTCCTCCATAAGCATGGGGCGGAGCCGCTTTCCTCCCGCCTTCACGCTGTAGTTCATGGCCTCGAGCACTGTCCTCTGAAACCCTTCCTCCCGGGGCAGGAAGCTGTATAGCAGATCGTCCAGCCGCGCGGTTTTCTCATTCAGCAAAGCGTTAAATTCACTGCTCTCCATATGCAAAGACCTCCGGCTGTCCCTCTTCATTCAGCTTCAGCACCTGCTTTTCCACACGGTCGATCTGCCCGCTGCAGGTCTTTAAGATACCCATTCCCTCGCTGTAGGCGCGGAAGGCATCTTCCAGGGAAATATCGTCCCTCTCCAACTGTTCTATGGTCTCCTCCAGTCTGGCAAAATTCTCCTCCAGACTAAACTCCTTTTTTTCTTCGCCCAAAAGTTCAACCTCCTGTCGTTCTGCCCGTTTTTCTCCGGCCTCACATTTCCTTCGCGCCATCTGCCTTTTCATTGTCATCCCGGCTTAAGGGCTCAACACTGCTCACAATTGTGCCGATCTGTCCGTCGCTGACCTGGATCACAAGCTTCTGTCCGCAGGATACCTGGGCGACGGAACGGATATTGCTGCCATTTTCATCGGCCACATAGGAGTAGCCGCTGTTTAGCTTTTCCAGAGGGGAGAGTCCCTTCATTCTCTCGATATAGAGCGCAAGCTCATGCCGCCTGTCATCCAGGACCTTCCGCATCCTGTCCTGAAGCCGTTCCTCCGCCTGCAGGGCAAACATCTTTTTCTCTCTGATGCGGCTTGCCGGACTTCCCGCCTTCAGGCGGATCCCGGCATGGCGAAGCTCCTCTTTCCGTCTCCTGATGTCTGCGCTCATCAGGCGGTTCAGAAGCTCTTTATAAGAATCCATCCTGGAAAAGATCTCTCTGATATCTGCCACCGCCAGCTCTGCGGCCGCAGAGGGAGTCGGCGCTCTCAGGTCTGCGACAAAATCGATGATGGTGGTGTCCGTCTCATGTCCCACCGCAGAGATCACAGGCACGCTGCAGTTAAACACCGCCTCTGCCACCGCTCTTTCGTTAAATGCCCACAGATCCTCGATAGAGCCGCCGCCTCTGCCGACGATCATCACATCCACTCCCATTGCCTCCAGCGTCCGGATTCCCTTCACAATGCTTGGGACCGCCGCCTCACCCTGGACGATGGCAGGATAGAGAAGGATCTGAACGTAAGGGTTTCTCCTGCCCGCTATCTGGATGATATCCCTGACAGCCGCTCCGGTCTCTGCGGTGACAACCCCCAGGGTTTTGATATATCTTGGGATCGGCTGCTTATACTCTTGGGCAAACATGCCGGATTCCTCCAGCTCCCTTTTCAGCTGTTCAAATTTCTCATACAGGGCGCCGTTTCCGTCCAGCATGATCTGCTTTGCATACAGCTGGTATTTGCCGTCGCGCTCATAGACGTCCACAGTCCCGCCCACGATCACCTGCTGACCTTCCGCCAGACGAAAAGAAAGACCCGAACGGCTGCCTGCGAACATGACGCAGCTGACTGTACCCTTTGGGTCCTTTAACGTAAAATAAATATGCCCGGAGGAGTGATATTTGCAGTTGCTGACCTCCCCCTTGACGAAGAGGCTTTGCAGCAGATAGTCCTGCGTGAACATATTTTTAATATAGGAATTCAGTTGTCCGACAGTGTAAACGCTTCGAATTTTAATCACCCAGCTTCATAATTTTAGCCAGGATCGCATTTACAAAAGCACCGGAATTGTCCTGGCCATATTTTTTTGCAATCTCCACAGCCTCATCGATCGCCACTCCGCCCGGAATGTCGTCATCAAACACAATCTCATATGTGGCAAGACGCAATACTGTCAATTCCACCTTTCCCATACGGGTGGTATTCCACCCAGTCGTGTTGTCGTCAATCAGTTTATCCAGCTCCGGAATCTTCTCCAGGATCGCACTGCATCTGCTCTCCACATAGTCAGCGTCCTTCAAAGAAGCAAAAGCTTCATTTCCCTCGAGATACAGTCTCATCTGCCTCGGCATATCCTCCGGGCGGTGAAACTCTGCCTGAAATAAAAGCAGGAATACCTGTTCTCTCTGTTCGTGTCGTCCCATTAATTTCTTTTCCTCGTCGATCGTATCTTATTTGCAGGAACTGATCTTATTTTCAGCAGTTCCTTACCTTCACTCCGGCGATACGGATGTTGACATCCGTACAGGCAAGACCGGTCATATTCTCGATTGTATCCTTCACCTTGGACTGCACCTTCTGGCTGGTGGCAGGGATATTGTAGCCATATTCCATGGTCACGGCCAGGTCAACCTTTACATTGCCGTCAAGCACATCCACCTTCACACCCTTGGTCAGCTTCTTTAAGCCAACCTTGCTCATCAGCTCGTTGGTGATGGTTCCCACCATGGCACTGACACCTTCCACCTCGGTTGCGGCCAGAGAAGCGATCATCGCCACAACGTCATCGGCGATCTGTACCACGCCGGTGTCCTCCTCGTCCTTCAAAACTACTGTGCTCTTATCTATTTCCTTCTCCATATGAAGCTCCTCCATTCATTTATGTAAGTATACCACAACCCTTACTCATTTGTCACCCAAAATGTCAGGGAGAGCTGCTTATCATTCT
>CAYPSH010000053.1:0-2610 GCA_964413445.1 uncultured Acetatifactor sp. | reverse complement strand
CACAACCCTTACTCATTTGTCACCCAAAATGTCAGGGAGAGCTGCTTATCATTCTGGGCGTAGGCAATGCTGTTTCCGGCATCGGGAAGATAATCAAAAATCTCCTGTTCTCCGATCAGTGCATTCAGCACCTGCTCATAACAGACCTCGTCAGTACACTTCACGGTGACATCCTCTCTTCCCTGCGCAAGCGCCCTCTCGAAAAGCGCCTTCATCTGATCCCGGTCATACTCGGAGAAGCAGGCTCCCTCCACCACATAATAGTTATCTTCCGTGGAAATGCAGGCGGGCATGGGTACTTCGTTTTCTATCGTGTGAGTCTTTACAAGCTCCGCCGTGGTGACATTGAGATAGTCATAGTTGATGTCCGGCAAAGACAGGTTCTGGGGGCCTCCGTCCTCCGCAAGCTGGTAGGAGGCATCCCCCCAGGTGGTGTCCACATAGTAGTAGCTGCCGTCCTCCTTCACCAGATTCCAGGCGTGTCCTTCTCCTGACTCAACCGTCCCGAGCACAAGGGTACACTCCACCCCAAGCCGGTTTAACAGGTACTGGGTCGCCTTGGCATACCCCTGGCAGACGGAAGCATGTCCCACAAATACAGAATAGATATTCTGGTTGTCCGGTGCCGTCAGCTGATAATCCGTCTCCAGGACAATGGTCTCATACACATACTTTACCTTGTCGTAGTCGCCGGCATCCTCCGGGACGCCCGCCAGGATCGGCTCCACTGCTTCCGCGATCTCCTGCTCCCTTGCAAGCGCCGTATCGAAATCCACATTATAAGTTCCGGAAAACTCGATAGAGGTGATCTCTTCTCCCCTGGTGTACTTTGTGTAGGAATAGCCCTCCACATAGAAAAGCTCCGGATGGTCGTTTAAAACACACTGAAAGATGCCGTCGATGTCCGTCTCATCCAGCCCCTGATCGAGCCCTTCCCGGTCAAGGGTCACACCCTCACCGTAGCTTCCCAGGATTTCAGCGATATCCGAGTACCATATCTGTTTTGCCTCACTCAGACTGTCAAAGGCATAGGTGTCCGCATCCTGCCGCAAAAAAGAATAGGCTGGCTCTGCATCCTGCGCCTCGCTGTCCTCCTGCCCCGCGTCCGGATACGCCTCTTCCTCCTGCCGTTCCGTCGTCAGGGCTGGATTTTCCGGTGTCTTATCCGCAATGTCCCCTGCCGCACAGCCGCACAGCATCAGCCATAAAACAGACAGGCATACGGTCTCCTTCATCCACTTGCTTCTTTTTATCCCCATCTTTGCACCAGCACCTCATCTTTATACACACGGGACCGTTAATTCTTTGAAAACTCTGTCAGTACCAGTCCCTTGTTGCGGTCCAGGGTCATGCCGATGCTCCAGGAATTGACAAACAAAAGCAGCGGATTTCCCTTCATATCCTTTACCTTTTTCATATCGGAGGTTCCGGTCAGTTTTTCAATATCCACCTCGTCCTTATTCTCAATCCAGCGGATATGCTCATAGGGAAGGTTTTCCAGACGGATTTCCACATTGTACTCATTTTCCAGTCTGTATTTCAAAACGTCAAACTGCAGCACACCTACCACGCCAACGATGATCTCCTCCAGACCGGTGTTGAACTCCTGGAAGATCTGGATGGCACCCTCCTGGGCGATCTGCTCGATCCCCTTGACAAACTGCTTTCTCTTCATGGTGTCAATCTGGCGCACTCTGGCAAAATGCTCCGGCGCAAAGGTGGGGATCCCTTCATACTGAAATTTTTCTTTGGGCATACACAGGGTATCCCCGATGGAAAAGATGCCCGGGTCAAACACACCGATGATATCCCCCGCATAAGCCTCAGTCAGGATCTTTCTCTCGTCCGCCATGATCTGCTGGGGCTGGGAGAGTCTCATGACCTTGTTCCCCTGCACATGGCGCACCTCCATATTGGCGTCAAACCTGCCGGAGCAGATGCGCATGAAGGCGATCCTGTCTCTGTGGGCCTTGTTCATATTTGCCTGTATCTTGAAGACAAAGGCGGAAAACTCGTTCTCCGCCGGGTCGATCAGCCCGATGTCCGCCTTTCTGGGAAGGGGTGTGGTTGCCATCTTCAAAAAGTGCTGCAAAAAGATCTCTACGCCGAAGTTTGTGAGGGCGGAGCCAAAGCAGACAGGTGTCAGCTTTCCGGAGCGGACCGCCTCCAGGTCAAACTCAGCGCTGGCGCCGTCCAAAAGCTCAATCTCCTCCAGAAGCTTGCCCGCAGGCTCGTCCCCGATCAGCTCCCTAAGATGCGCCTCATCCTGAATGGGAATTTCCGTGGCCGTGCCTTCCTTTGTTCCCTTCTCCGTGTCGGAGTAGGAGATCACACATCTCTTTTCTCTGTCATAGACACCCTTAAAGCCCTTGCCGGAGCCGATGGGCCAGTTGACGGGGCAGGTCGCGATCCCCAGCTCCTTCTCGATCTCGTCCAGAAGGTCAAAGGTGTCATTGGCATCCCTGTCCATCTTGTTGATAAAGGTAAAGATCGGGATACCGCGCATGCCGCAGACCTTGAACAGCTTTCTGGTCTGAGCCTCCACACCCTTGGAAGCGTCGATGACCATGACCGCGGAATCCGCCGCCATCAGGGTGCGGTAGGTGTCCT
>CAYPSH010000052.1:0-8083 GCA_964413445.1 uncultured Acetatifactor sp. | reverse complement strand
TTGCCATGGCAAATCCCGTGCCCGAGATCATGCCGGACGCTGCAAAGGCAGCCGGTGCCCGGGTAGTAGGTACCGGAAGAAGTGACTTCCCCAATCAGGTCAACAATGTGGTTGCCTTCCCCGGCATCTTCAAGGGCGCTCTGGAAGGCCGCGCGACTCAGATCACAGAGGAGATGAAGCTGGCCGCTGCGGAAGCGATCGCCTCTCTCGTTCCGGAGGATGAGCTCTCCGACGACAACATCATGCCGGAGGCCTTTAACCCGAAGGTTGCCGAGGTGGTTTCAGAAGCCGTAAAGTCCCACATCAGGTAGGCTCCCCGGAAAGAAGACATACATATAAAGAAAGCGAGAAAACATGTTACAGGATCCTTTAACACTTTATAAACTGATCGTGCTCTATATGTTGAACCGTGTCACCTTTCCCATGACCACAGCCCAGGTCAGCGACTTTATCCTGGAAAAGGATTACACCAATTTCCTGACGCTCCAGCAGGTCATCAACGAGCTGCTGGACGCAAACCTCATCTCCTCCGAGACCATCAGGAACCGCACCCACCTGTCCATCACCGGCGAGGGAAAGGAAACCCTCGCCTTTTTTGAGAACCGCATCAGCGACACCATCAAGCAGGAGATCAACCATTACTTCAGGGAAAACGAGTTTGCCATGCGCAATGAGGTATCTGTCCTGGGGGACTATTACAAGTCCACCTCGGGAGAATATGAGGCGCATCTGGTGGCCAAGGACAGGGGCATCAATCTGGTGGACATCACCATATCCGTGCCGGACGATACCACTGCCTCCGCCATCTGCGACAACTGGCAGAAAAAGAACCAGCAGATTTACCAGTATTTGATCCAGGAGCTGTTCTGACGGCAGCCCCCGGCTATTCCCGGGGCTATTCCCGGAAGTGCTCCTCCCGCGCAGTCGGCTCCCCGGAGGCTTCCTCCTTCAGCTTCTTCATATGTTCTTTTATCTTCACCTCATATCCGTTTCCGGAAGGCTTGTAGAATTCCTGTCCGTTCAATTCATAGGGCAGGTACTGCTGCTCCACATAATGGTTCGGATAGTCATGTGCGTATTTGTAGCCTGTTCCGTGTCCCAATTTTGCCGCTCCTTTGTAATGTGCATCCTGCAGATGGGCAGGGATCGGCAGGTTTCCGGTCTCCTCCACCGCCCTCTTTGCCGCAAAAACCGCCTCGCAGGCAGCATTGCTCTTGGGGGCACACGCCACATAGCAGGCCGCCTGGGAGAGGATGATCTGAGCCTCGGGCATGCCGATGCGCTCCACCGCCATGGAGGCGTTTGTGGCAACCACAAGCGCCCGGGGGTCAGCGTTTCCCACATCCTCCGCAGAACAGATCATGATCCGCCTGGCGATAAACGCCGGGTCCTCCCCTGCGCAGAGCATCCTTGCCAGATAATAGACCGCTGCGTCCGGGTCAGACCCCCGCATACTCTTGATAAATGCAGAGATGGTATCGTAATGGTTGTCTCCCTTCTTGTCGTAGCGGATGACTCTCTTCTGGATGCACTCCTGCGCCACATCCAGGGTGATATGGATCCTGCCGTCTTCGCTCCGCTCCGTGGTCATGATGCCAAGCTCCACCGCATTCAGGGCGTGTCTTGCGTCGCCCCCGGAAAGGTCTGCGAGGAAATCAAGGGCGTCCTCCTCTATCACCGCATCGTAGGCTCCCATGCCCCGCTCCGTGTCATAGACTGCCTTTTTTACCAGCTCTCTCACCGCCGCAGGAGGGATGGGCTTCAGTTCAAAGAGCATAGAACGGGAAAGAAGCGCGCCGTTTACCTCAAAATATGGATTCTCCGTGGTGGCGCCGATCAGGATGATCGTCCCGTCCTCCACAAAGGGAAGCAGATAATCCTGTTGACCTTTGTTGAACCGGTGGATCTCATCGATAAAAAGGATGGTCCTGCGCCCGTACATGCCCTGGGTGTTCTTTGCCTTTTCCACCACCTCTTCCATGTCCTTCTTCCCGGCGACGGTGGCGTTGATCTGGGTAAACTCCGCGCTGGTGGTGTTGGCGATCACCCTGGCAAGGGTGGTCTTGCCGGTTCCGGGAGGCCCGTAAAAAATGACCGAGCTGATCTTATCCGCCTTGATGGCGCGGTAGAGAAGCTTATCCTTGCCGATGATGTGCTCCTGCCCCACCACCTCATCCAGTGTCCTGGGACGCATCCTGGCAGCTAACGGCGATTCCTTTTCCATGTTTGTGGTACGCATATATTCAAACAAATCCATTGTCTATCTGTCCTTCTTCAAAGATACCTGGTTTTCGTGAACCGTCACCGTCTTCATGCTCCTTAAGAAGCTGGAAATACGGCTGTAGCCGAACTGCTTGAAATCCAGCTGCTTGTATTTCTTGTGCAGATCGTCATTGAGGGTGGACAGGTTCTCGATCACACCGCCGTTTTTCTCGATCATGTCGCAGATTTCCGCCTCCAGCTCCTCTTTTGTCAGGGAGGAGAATCTCTCCAGATAGTAAAGGTTATTCTTTTTAAAGACCCTCAGTTCCGGGATCTCCTGGCTCACCATAGTGCTGAGCTTGGTATATCCGTAGTTTCTGGAGTCAAAATCCGAGAATTTGTCGTTCAGACGGTTTCCCACACGCGCCAGATCAACCTGTCTGCCGCCGTTTTCGTTGATGACTGTCAGGATCGCCTGACGCACCTCGGAGATAGGCGTCACATTCTGCTCCTCCGTCTCTATCTCATCGGCCTCGGCACTGACGGCCTTGTTCTGCTCCGCCACCAGATTCAGATGGATAAAGCGGTTGCAGGCTCTCGTCAGGGCAAGGGGCGTCTTGGATTCGCCCATGCCCAGCACAAACATGTTTTCCTCCCTGAGCCGCAGGGCAAGCCTTGTGAAATCGCTGTCGCTTGTCACAAGACAGAACCCCTGTACCTTGTTTTTGTAGAGAATGTCCATGGCATCGATCACCATAGCCATGTCCGTGGAATTTTTCCCTGTGGTGTAGGAGAACTGCTGCACCGGCAGGATGGAGTACTCCAGGAGGACTCCCTCACTCCAGCCGTTCCCCTTTGACCAGTTTCCGTAGATACGGCGGTAGGTTGACACCCCGTAGGATTCCAGCTCCTCAAAGATGGTCGCCGCATATTTTGAACTGATATTATCGGCATCGATCAGCACTGCAAACTGCATTCTCTCGCTGACCGCGTTTTCATTGATTTCCATTTTCCGTTTTTCCTCATTCCCGGGCGGCGGATGTGCCGCCCCGATTTTTTTAAGGGAAACGCTGATGAAAGCGTTTCCTGCGCCGAATCTGCGTTTCGAAACAACATATTCCACAGCAAATCCGTGCGCATCCGCCGGAGGCTCTGAGCCCGTCTGGCTCTCGCTGCCTCAGACGTTAAGTCTGACACAGACATGATACTCTCCCGAGCCCACAAGGGCGGTAATTGTGCCGCCGTCCCTGACAAACTCCACGCCGTCCGCGTCTGCGATTTCAGCCACATCATCCAGGCGAAGCTCTGCTCCCGCATTGACCGGCACCGTAAACGTCACCTTCAGCAGGTCGCCTTCCCGCTCCCACAAAACGCCCACTGTTCCGTAGCCGGATTCGCAGGCCGCCTTTACCTTTGTCAGATTTCCGCCTGGTCTGGGATACAGGATGGCCCTCTTGTAGCCGGGAGCCTTCTCATCGATCTCGATACCGGCAGCGACACGCACCAGCCACTCGCCGATAGAGCCGTAGGCGTAATGGTTGAAGGAGTTCATGTCCGGGCTCCACATGCTTCCGTCCGGCTTGATGCCGTCCCAGTGCTCCCAGATAGTAGTGGCCCCCTTCTTCACCTGATACAGCCAGGAGGGGAAATCATCCTTTAAGAGAAGGTCATATGCCTCCTTCAAATGCCCGTTCTGACTTAAGGCGTGAGTAAAATACGGTGTCCCCACAAAGCCCGTCACCAGGTGCCCGTTTTCCTTTTCCAGCAGGGCCAGCAATTCCTTTACCGTCTGCTCCCTGTATTCCTCTTTGGTCAGCCCAAAATACAGCGCGATGATGTGAGCCGTCTGGGTCTGCACCTTCATGCCCCTGGTCACAGGGTCAAAGTAAAGCCTTTCAAAGGTATCCCGGATACTTTCCGCAAGCCTGCCGAAACGGGCGGCATCCTCCTCTCTTCCGAGGATCTTTGCCGTCTTTGCAACAATCCCCGTGGAGTAGGCATAATATGCCGTACAGGTCAGTTCATTCGGCGTTGCGCCAAGATAGCTTCCCTCCTCGGCATCCAGCGCCACCCAGTCGCCGAACTGCAGCCTGTAGCTCCAGACATTGTCCACCGCATGACTCTCCATGAACCGGATCCAGCCCTTCATGCTCTCGTACTGATCCTCCAGGATCTGGGGATCTCCGAAGGTCAGGTACAGGTTCCAGGGATTTAAGACAGCCACATCTGCCCACGCTGCGGCGGAATGGGTGCCCTGGCTTAAAAGCCAGTCGTCAATCTCCCCCTGATGCCTTCCCAGGATGTCCGGCACCACATGGGGCACTCCCCCTTCTTCCGTCTGATCCGCCGCCACATCCACCAGCCATTTTTCAAAAAACAGGAAGGTGTTCATGATGTAGCTTGCCGTGCGGCAGAAAATCTGGGCGTCCCCTGTCCACCCCAGGCGCTCATCCCTCTGGGGACAGTCAGTGGGGATGTCAAAGAAATTGTCCCTGAGGCTCCAGGTGATGTTGGACCACAGCTGATTGATGTCAGGGTTGGAGCAGGAAAAGGAGCCTGTCTCATCCATCCTGGAGTGCAGGCACAGAGCCGTAATATCCTCCGGTGCAAGTTCCGCCGGGCTCTCCACGATCCAGGCATACCTGAATCCCATGTAAGTAAAATGAGGGATCGCCGTCTCCTCTCCGCCCTTGCAGAAATAGGTAAAGGCGGCCTTTGCCTCCCGCAGGTTATCCGTGTAGACATTTCCTTCAGCGTCCAGAGACTCAAAGCACTTAATCTCCAGCTTGTCCCCCGCTTTCGCGCCCTTTAAGTGCACCTTGACCCACCCGGCGATGTTCTGGCCGAAATCCGCCACCCTCTCGCCCTTTGGCGTGGTGAATATCCTGGGATTTGAAAATTCCTTCATCACCCTGATCTTGCCGTCCGCCTGTGCCGTCAGGATCTCTTTCCCGACGGGAATCACCTCGATGGGATGCCACTTTTCCTGTCCGTCAAGCCGTGCATCATAAATCTCGCCGTCGTAGATTTCAGAGAACAGAACAGAAGAAGCGGCTCCTTTCCAGGTCCGGTCCGTCGCCACAACCACCTCTCTCCCGTCCCGGTACACAATGTGCAGTTCACAAAGGAAGGCTGTCCTTGTGCCGTAGTTGTTCCGGGTGTGCAGGAAGCTCATCTCCCCCTTGTAGTAGCCAGCACCCACCAGTGCTTTAAGCTCCGCCCCGTTTTTCCCGGAAAGCTGTTCCGTCACATCGTACATCTGATAGCACAGATGCTTGTCATAGGAGGTCCAGCCGGGTGTCATCTCATCCTCTCCCACACGCTCGCCGTCCAGGTAAAGCTGATACAATCCAAGCGCCGTGGAGCAGAGATAGGCGTGGTCGATCTCCCCCTGCAGGGAAAATTCTTTTGCAAGCCACGTAGCTTTGGAATTTTCCGCGTCAGCCTCCTTCTCCGCCGTGATGAACTCCGCCTGCCACTCCCGGTTATCCAGAAATGCCGTCACAAAAAAGGCCGGCTTGCTGAAACCGCTCGTGTGTCCGTGATTGTCCTCCGCCGAGACACGCCAGAAATATTTTGTCAGGGACTGCATCTCAAAGCCCCGGCACTTCACATGGGTGGACTGCCCGCTCTCTTCCTCTTTTTTAAAGACAAGGTTCCGAAAATCCTCATCCAGCGCGATCTCCAGGCAGAATTTTTTCTGGACCGTGTCCCTCTCATCCGCCTCCAGCACCCAGGAAAACCTCGGCATTTTCGTGATGCCGACGGGATTTTCTGCATACTCCGCCCTTAAATTCCTGATTCTCAACATTCCTTAAGCCTCCTGTTTTTTGCCCTGACCTGCGCTCACCACGCAGGCTTATCCCGCAGCACTCTCCTGCGTTCACTGTTTATCATTATACTGAAATCTGACCGCTTTTACAAGCGGCGCCCACAAAATGTTGAAAAGACAGATTCAGAAAAAACTGAAAAAAAACCGAAACATCTTGACATATGTCTCAAGATCAGGTATAGTAAAGTACTCGGTATGATATTGTGCCGAGCAAAAATTGAATATGGGCTAGTAAAGGTTTCGACGGGGAAGATGCAGCTGGAGAAGCGAGTCGCACGGTAATGCGTTAAATGGCCAAATTAAAATTAAACGCTGAAGATAATTTAGCAATCGCTGCCTAATGGCGGCAGTCGGCTTCAGGGCACTCACACCCTGGAATCCCGGCTTCGACTATGTGAGAAACGACACTGCCAAAGCTTTGAGACAGCGGGCGTAACATGAAGCTACTGAAACGATCAGGATGTTTATTTCCGGTTCGCAGAGGGAATGTCAAACAATAAACTACACTCGTAGAAGGACAGGGAATTCTTCTTCGGACACGAGTTCGACTCTCGTCTAGTCCACTGACCAGTCCATGTGTGGACTGTCTTTTTAAGGAAACGCTGATGAAAGCGTTTCCTTTTTTTGCGCATACTCTTGGCAATTCGGGCGTTTTGATATATTATGTGCTTTTATTTCTGTCAACAAATGTTTCTGGTTTCCAGTGGTTCAGAACAAGATTGGTATACTTGACATATGACAAGTCCTCGAGTAAAATAGAGCATGAGGAGGACGATACAGATGTGTCAAATTATAAAGGAAAAACAAGACATGACCTACCTGTCATGGTCTAAGATACGCCATTCTTCCGGTACTGCCGGTTCTTTTCTGAAATCCTACTCTGAATTGGGAGGAAAAAAAACCTATTACAAGCTCTCAAACTTTGATTCTGTGCGTGGTGTTATTGGTCACGAGTGTGTCAATGAGATTATCGTGGATCGCCTGTTGGAGATATTAGGCATTGAGCATCTTCATTATCAGCTGATAAACGCAGATATTCTGGTAAACGATAAGCAATATGAGGTATACCTCTGCGCTTCCGAAGATTTTAAGAAGCCCGGTGAGAGTAAAATTGCCTTGGATGCCTATTATGAATTGGAGAAGCTGGAGGGTGAGACACCACTCCGGTTTTGTATCCGAAGTGGCTGGGAAGAATATATTTATCAGATGTTGGTGGTGGACTTCCTGATTCTTAACAGAGACCGGCATGGAGCCAACATCGAGGTGCTGCGGAACAGCAGAAAGAGAACCATTCGCCTTGCTCCGCTCTTTGACCATGGATTATCGCTTTTGTTTCACTGCATGAGTGACGACGCCATTGACAAATACGATTGTCTGGAGGATAAGCTGACCAACAACTATATTGGTTCCCGATCTACATGGGACAATTTGAATCTAATCCCCGCTGACCGGACACCAGGGTTAAATCCGCTAAAGGAAAGCGACAGGGAGATTCTTCTGAAGGACTTAGACGGTGTGATTCCACAGAACCTCCAGGATAAGATATGGAATATGATTTGGAAACGGTGGTGTGCCTATGAAGATTTTTGCCATTCGAGATGAAACAGACGAGAAAAGAAAAAATTTAGCCTATCTGCTTTACTATGAACAGGAGAAGCGATTCTACATTGAACTGCCGGACGATGCTGACCCTTGGGAAACTCCCCTTCTTCTCGCTTCCTTTGCAAAGCGTGGTGAGAAGACGGTCAATTCCTATTGGAGTAAGCTGTGGGTACAGCAGCGTATTGTCCCTGCAGATCGGCAAAATCTGGGACAGATCTTGAAAGATAACCGCCTGAAAGAGTATGACGAGTACAGTTTGCTCATGCTTTCTATGGGACGCTGTGCGCAGGATGACTACTATCTGGTTCCTATGAAAGAGGGCGACCTGCCGGAGGAGATTCAAAATCGCTTTTTAAAGCGTATTGAGGATATCATTCCTTTGGAGGACTATTATTTGCTGGTGTTCTTCCGTGACGGCAAGGTGAAAAAGTGCAGTCTTCGTGGACG
>CAYPSH010000051.1:0-8133 GCA_964413445.1 uncultured Acetatifactor sp. | reverse complement strand
GGCGATGACGATACGCTGGCGCATGCCGCCGGAGAACTCGAAGGGATACTGCTCATAGCGCTTTCTGGCCTCTCTGATCCCGACGTCCTCCATGATGCGGATGGCCTTGTCGCGGGCGATCTGCTTTGTCACCCTGTTGACGCAGGCAAAGGCAAGCTCCTCCAGTCTGCGGCAGATTTCCCTGCCTTCCTCTCTGACGGGCTCCAACTTTTTCAAAAACGCATTTTCAAACTGTTCCCGGTAAAAGGTCTGGGGCTCTGTCCCGGCGGGCACATCACTCCTCCCGCCGCAGAAGGCCAGCGCCGTAAAGTCGGGAGCCTCCCGCTCCTCCAGCTTTCCCGCCGTCTCCACAAAGGCTTTCAGGCTGTCTTTGAGCGCCTCGCCTTTGCCGCCGTCATATTCCTTCAGATTCCTGAAAAGCCCCGCAAAGGGTTCCGCACACAGATCCTTTTCGTCCAGCCAGTTTTTATCCTGTATCCTGTCAAGCTTGCCGGAGAGTTCTCCGATCAGTTCCTTTACCGCTCCGGCATCTTCCTTCAGAAGGGCCAGCATAAGCTCTGCGGCATCACTTGCCGCAAGGGAGGTATAGTCCCTGGCAACCGTATAGCTGTACTTCTCCTTCCCCGCCTTTTTGATGAGGGAGAGGTACTCCTTAAGCTGCAGGAATGCCTCCTCGCCGCAGCCGGCCGCCTTCATCTCCTTCTTTAAGCGGCTCACCGTCCTGCCAAACTCTCTGCCGGCCTCCCTGCAGTTGGTCTTCCCGTTTAAGATCGTCGCCTCCGTCATCTGCTTTCCGATCTTCACGATAGGGTCTAAGGAGGACAGAGGGTCCTGGAAGATCATGGTGATCCTGTTTCCTCTGATCTTGTCAAATTCTTTTTCCGTGTACTTCAAAAGATCCTGCCCGCGGTAGAGGATCTGCCCTCCCTCCACGATACTGTTTCCCGCAAGGATGCCCATGACGGCCTTGGCTGTCACGGATTTCCCGGAGCCGGACTCCCCCACGATGCAGAGGGTCTCGCCCTTATTTAAGTCAAAGCTGATATCCCGCACCGCCTTCACCGTCCCGTTGTTGGTCCGAAAAGAGATGCGCAGGTTTTTCACTTCCAGTTCTTTCCTCATCTGTCTAAAGTCTCCTCTCAGTCTTCCATGCCGCGCAGCGACGGGTTAAAGGCATCCCGCAGGCCGTTTCCGAAAATGTTGAAGCAGATCAGCATAATGGAAAGGAACAGGGACGGGAAGAAAACACAGTGAGGGTAAGTGGACAGTGTCGCCTGACCGTTCTGGAGCATGGTGCCCACAGATGTCATGGTGGCGGACTGCAGGTTTACGATTCCCAGATAAGAATAGGTCGCCTCACTGAAGATAATGCCCGGGATGCTCAGGACCGACGCTGTGATGATAAAGCCCACGGCATTGGGAAGGATGTGCCTGAAGATCAGTCTCCTGTCCTTCGCTCCCAGTGTCCTCGCCGCCATCACGTACTCCTGCCCCTTAAACCGGTAGAACTGGGCCCGCACAGTGGAGGAGGTACCGATCCATCCGAAAAAGATCAGGCACATGAACAGGGCAAACAGGCTCCCCAGCTTCTTTGCAAAATAGATCTGGAACAGGGTCATGAACACCACCGCAGGCACCTGCCAGAGGATGTCCTTGATCCGCTCCAGGATCAGATCAAAGGCACCGCCGTAATACCCTTCCAGGGCGCCGATGATGATTCCCAGGAACAGATTGATCAGAGCCGCGGAGACAGAAAGGGTCAGCGATAGCCTTGCCCCGCCCGCAAGTCTCGAGAAGATGTTGTAGCCGTACTCATCCGCCCCGAAGGGAAAGCAGGGTTCATATCCGTTCTGGTAAACATACCAGTCATAATAGTTCACCCGGATCTGGTACTGGGCGCCGTCCATCTTCGTCTGGACATAGGCATAACCGTCCGGAGAGTTTTCGTCTTTCTTAAATATATTCTGCACATTCCCGTCTGCGTCTGTCTGCGCCACACCCTTCTGGTTTGTCAGAAACCAGGCGTTGGGATCATCCTTGTAGGCGGGATTTTTCACAAGGGAGGAATCGATGATGGGCTGCCTCAGTTGGATTCCCGTCTCCTCCTCATAGGCGAGCACAGCGTCATACTCCTCCGCGGTCAGAAGGATGGAGACATAGCCCACCTTCCTGTAGGAATCCAGTGAAACCTTGTAGACGGTCTGGCTCCTCCCCGCCACTTCCTTTTCCGTGACGCTGTACACTTTAGCGATGGCGCCGGGAATGTTTGCATAGTAATCATAGGTCTGCTGGTTCATCTCCTGCTTCGTGCAGCCGTTCCAGAACCCGAGGTCAAACTTTGTGGAAAGCTTGGGCAGGGCATAGGCATAGTAGCCGTCCTTGGTGGAGATCCCGTATCTGGAGAAAATCGGTGCAAAGATGGCATAGAGCACCAGAAGCAGGAGCACGAACATGCACACAACCGAGCCTTTGTTTTTGGCAAAGCGCCGCAGGGCGTCCTGGAAATATCCCACCGGCTTTGTCTCCAGCTCTCTGTCGTGGATCTTCTCCTCCCTCTGTACGAAGGCAAACTTCTCTTTCGGTATCTCTTCGAATACATTTTCCTGATTTTCAGACTGATTCTCAAAGTTCATTTGTCTTGTTACCTCCCATCCGGATGCGGGGATCGATAAATCCGTAGCTTAAGTCAAACAGGATCCCTGCCCCAAGACCGATCACCACATAGAACATGCTGATGGCCATGAAGACGCTGTAGTCCCTGTTGGAGATAGAGAGCAGATAGGTCTTGCCGATGCCGGGCACCGCAAAGATCTGCTCGATGATCAGGGAGCCGCTGATCACGTAGAGGACATCCGACATGAAGGTCGGCATCAGGGGAACTAGGGAATTTCTCAGGGCATGGCGCACGGTGGCCTGCTTTCTGGTCAATCCCTTTGTCCTGGCAAACAGCATGTACTCGGCGGTCAGTGTCTCCGTCAGCTCCGCGCGCACCAGTCTCATATCCCCGGCGATGACACCGAAGGACAACGCCAGCACCGGAAGGATGACGGAGTGAATCATAGGCCAGGAAAAGTAATCCGTTCCGCTGTTCATGACAAGGGGCGCCCAGCCCAGCTTAAAGCCCACAACATACTGCAGGAGAAAGGCATAGACAAAAGAAGGGACAGAGATAAAAAGCATGATGAACACGTTGATGACCTGATCCTGCCACTTGTTTTTAAACACTGCGGCCAGGATACCGAAGATGATCCCCAGCGGAAGCGAGAACACCATGGAGATCACGTTCACATAGATGGTCGGCGGCATCTTTCCGGCAAGGTAGGAAGTGACCGGGGTGAGGAAGGTGCCGATCGTGGTACAAAAGCCCCAGTCCCACTCCGTGAAAACCTTTTTTAAGAAAATGCCGTACTGCACGATCAGGGGCTTGTTGTAGCCCCAGGCCTCTCTCATATCTCTGAGAGCCTGGTCGTAGCCGCCCTGGACTGCCACCACTTGATTCGGCAGCAGCCGGATCAGCACAAACAGCATGGTCATGATGATAAAGGCGCTCAGGATCGCCAGTATGATTCTTTTGCAGACATATTTTGCCATTGAGGTTCCTACTTTCGGGTAATTTTGGACAGCCGCCCGCAAGCCCGGTCAGAATTTCCGGGTTTGCGGACGGCAAAGGTTATCAATACGCAAGCTGGTAATTGTTGTCAGCGCAGTACTGCTCCCACTGGGCATCATCCATGGTGTAGGTCATATAGGCGATGCCGCCGTTGCCGATGACGGAGTTGATGTACTCATCGCTTCCCAGAACCGTGCGCATGGAGTACATACCTGCGGAATTTAAGTCAAACAGAGGCACAGTGATATAGGTCTTTAAGAGAGCGTCCTCCATACCTGCCAGGATCTGGGTCCTGGTGTCCGTCTCAGCGGTGGCGTAGGTGCCGGTGTAAAGCTCGTTAAACCATTCGTTCAGGGTCATGGTGATGTCGCTGCCGTTCACATTGATGGTGGCTGTCTCCGTGTAGGGATCAAAGCCGTACTCACGAAGCAAAGTGTCGGAGCACCAGCACTCCATCATGGCGTAAGGGTCAAGGTCTGCGCCGCCCCATGCGTAGCAGATCATATCTGCGACACCGTTCTTTAAGGAGGTGTCATAGGTCTGATCCTCGATCAGGGCAATGCTCACCTTGCCCTCCAGGTCAGTGCCCACAGTGGCATCGGCGATGGCCTCCTCCAGGAAATTCAAAAGCTTGATATAGTACTCGCCGGAGCCGTACTGGTGGAAGTTCAGGACCACCTTGTCAGTCTCCCTGATGTTGCCGTCGGCAAGACACTGCTCGTAGGCGGACTGGAACAGTACCTTTGCAGCCTCCTTGTCGTAGCCGGTGAGCTCATCGATGTCGCTGACACCGTAGGCATCACAGAGCGCCGCCTTTGCCCACTCCGAATTCCGGTAGGTCTCGCCGGAGTCCGGATCGCAGATGTAGATGCTGCTCAAAAGGCCGTAGCAGGGGTCAGATGCGGGCGTAAAGGTGGAGACATACTTTGCTCTGTCCACCGCCAGAGAGATGGCATGGCGGAAGTCCTCATATGCCAGGATACAGTGGTTCTCCCCTTCCGTCTCCCTGCTCTTTAAGGAATCCATGTCCACGTTGAACTCATAGTAGTAGGCGAAGCCGCCGGGGGTATAGTAGGTGTAGTCCCCGCTTCCGTAGGTGGCCATATCCTCTGTGGAGATGCCGGTGTAGGAAAGCTTGCCCTGCAGGAACAGGGACATGACGGTCGTACTCTCGTCAATGTACTCCTCCACGATGTCGGTAGTCTGATACAGGCCCTCATACACCTCGGAGGAATAGCCGAACCAGTTCTCGTTCTTCGTCAGCGTCAGTTCCTTATCCTCCTGGAAGGATGTGATCTTATAGGCGCCGTAGGAGCTGTACTTGTCCACCGCGGTGCCGTAGGAGGACTTCACAATGTCGCCGGTCTGCTGCTTGTTGGCCTCGTAAAGGTCTTCCTTCACAGCCACAAGACTGTTTAAGTTGTAGATAAAATAAAACTCGGTGAGCGGGGATGCCAGCACAAAGGTCAGGGAATAGTCGTCATTTTTTATGATGCCCACATCCTCCCAGCTTGCCGCCTCCAGTGTCTCCCCCACATACACATACCAGTAGGTCCACTGGGAATAATCCTTTCCGGGAGCCAGGTACTCGTCGTAGGCCTGCTTTGCGGTGATGGCACCGTCGCCGGAGCCATACACGGTCTCATCGTCGTAGATAGAAGCGATGCCCGCTCCGCTCAATCCCCAGAACTCATCCATATTCACGCCGAATTCCGTGTATCCGGCCGCCTCTGCCTCTTCCACTGTGGAGAAGCCCAGATCTCCCAGGGTAGAAACATAGCCAACTTCACCGGCGTGAAGGCTGTTGTAATAGGATTGTGCATTGGCAATGGGTAAGGATGTATAACAGATGGCTGCCCGGTAGTTGCTCATCTCCGGGTTCAGGTACTGTTTTACGGAATAGAGAAAGGTATCTGCATTGATGGGAGTTCCGTCCTCCCAGCAGAGATCCGGATTTAACTCCACCTTCCAGGCGTAGCCCTCGGAGGCATCCGCAGGCACACCGTAGGTCTCGTTTCCGGCGTACTCCGCCGTCACGTCCTCCGGCATCTCGGCCGCAGCGGCAGGCTGGATCACGTAGCCGTCCTTGGTGTCGTTCATCAGATAGTCATAAAATGCGGTGCTCGTATAGCTGATCAGGTTGACCTCGTTTGCGTTCATCCAGTCGGTAGGGCTGAAAGTGCTGGGTGAGGTGGACGAATAACTGTAGGTATAGGACCCCTCCTCTGCCGCATCTGTCTGCCCGGCGCCTGTCCCGCCATCCGCGGCAGCACCTCCTGTGGCACTGCCGCTGCTCTCGCCGCTGCCGCAGGAAGCAAACGACAGCACGCTTGAAAGGACAAGCAGCAAAGCCAAAGCTTTCTTCTTCCTCATAATAAACTGGCTCCTCCTTATATAATTTCATCCTAAATTGCAAAAGCCGGACAAGAATGTCCTTTTTTGTGAGACATCTTTGTCCGGTTTTCTATGATTATAAATCTGTTCTTTCGTTTTGTAAAGTATTAAATTGCTAAAGTGTTTTGTCCTGTAAGTATTTCCGCCTAAAGTCTCTCGCTGAAGATGCTCTTGTAGCCCTCGCCGAAGATTTCGGAGGCACTTGTGACGATCATGAATGCCTGCGGGTCTTCCTCCCGCACAACCTGCTCCGCCCTGGGAGAAAGCTGCTTTTTCATAACGCACATGATCACTTTCTTTTCCTTCCCGCTGTAGGCGCCGGTGCCGGAGATATAGGTCACTCCGATGTCCAGATCCTCCAGAAGTCTTTTGGTGATGGGGTCAGATCTGTCGCTGATGATGAACAGAAGCTTGGCACCGTCCCTGCCGTAGAGCACCACATCCAGAAGGAAAGAGTTGATCACCACCACCAGGCCCGCATAAAGAGCCACGTCAATATCCTTGAACACAAAGGCAGAACAGGTCACAATGATCATGTCCGTGATCAGGAACAGGGCTCCTGTCTTCAGATAGGGAAATTTCAGTCTCAAAAGCTTTACGATGATATCCGTCCCGCCGGTGGTGGCTCCCGCCTTAAAGACCAGGCCGATGCCAACCGCCATCAGGGAGCCTCCTGCCACTGCTGCCAGGAAAGGGTCCGAGGTCACCGCCCCGATCGGGGACAGGACATTGATAAAGGCGGAGGTGGCAACCGTGCAGTACAGGGTGGACAGGATGAACTTCAGGCCGAATTTCCAGGTGCCCAGCGCAATGATGGGCAGATTGATCAGCAGCACCCAGGTACCTGTCTCAAGACCTGTCAGAGTGTTTAAAATGATGGAGATACCCGTGACGCCGCCGGGAGCCAGCTGATTGGGGTCGAGGAAGAGACTGACAGCCACCGCATAGAGAAAGGAAGCGGCCGTAATGACAAGGTAATCCGCGATCCTCTGCCTCGGTGTCTTCTTCTCTTCCTCCCTGATCTCATGCTGCTGTTCCCTGCTCATTGTCATAATCCAGATACCTGTCCTTTTTTATATTAGTTCCGTTCTTTTCCGGCATCAGATATTGGTGCGCACCAGCTTGGGCTGATAGCCCTCATGCTCCAGCGCCTCCATGATCTGTCTCTTGTGGTCTGTCCCGAAGGCCTCCAGAGTGATGCGCAGCTCAACCGCTGCACTTCTGTTGATCGACACAAACTGGTTGTGCTCCAGTTTAATAACATTTCCGTTTACGCCGGCAATTATACCGGAGACTCTGCAGAGTTCTCCCGGCTTGTCCGGCAGGAGCACGGACACCGTGAAGATCCTGTCTCTCATGATCAGACCCTGCTGTACCACAGACGACATCGTGATCACATCCATGTTGCCGCCGCTTAAGATCGCCACGATCTTCTTATCCTTCACATCCATATGCTTTAAGGCCGCTACCGTCAGAAGTCCGGAATTCTCAACGACCATCTTGTGATTCTCCACCATGTCCAGGAAGGCAACCACCAGTTCCTCATCCCCGACGGTGATGATGTCGTCAAGATTCTGCTGGATGTAAGGGAAAAGCTTGCTGCCGGGAGTCTTTACGGCAGTGCCGTCAGCGATGGTATTGACACCCGACAGGGTTGTCACCTTGCCGTTCTTTAAGGATTCCTGCATGCAGTTTGCCCCGGCAGGCTCCACGCCGATCACCTTGATCTTCGGATTCAAAAGCTTTGCCAGCGTGGAAACACCTGTCGCCAGTCCGCCGCCTCCGATGGGGACAAGGATATAGTCCACCAGAGGAAGCTCCTTTACGATCTCCATGGCAATGGTACCCTGTCCTGTCGCCACAGCCAGATCGTCAAAGGGATGGATAAAGGTGTAGCCGTACTCATCCGCCAGCTCATAGGCCTTCGCACAGGCCTCGTCATACACATCCCCGTAGAGCACCACTTCTGCGCCGTAACCCTTGGTGCGGTTCACCTTGATCAGGGGAGTTGTGGTAGGCATGACAATGGTTGCCTTTGCGCCGTAGCATTTTGCCGCGTAGGCGACACCCTGTGCATGGTTGCCCGCAGAGGCGGTGATCAGGCCCTTCGCCCTCTCCTCCTCCGTCAG
>CAYPSH010000050.1:0-8155 GCA_964413445.1 uncultured Acetatifactor sp. | reverse complement strand
CACCCAGAGAGGTGTGCGGCAGGGAAAGGATTATGGATATGAAGGAACAGTTGGAAAAGGCTTATGCGTCGGCGGCCCGGGGGGATTTTGAGCCCTTGCGGGAAGCGGCAGAGCAGATAAAGCGGCTTCCCAGGACAGCGGAGGGCATCTTTGACACCTCGTCCGTGGACAGCGACTGCTTTCGGGCGGCAGGGATAGTTTATCCGGTGTACGCCGCATTTGAGACGGAGTGCAACAAGGAGGAAGGCTATCCCGACCTGCTTGCGCAGCTTCGCATTCTGGATGAGAGGCAAAAAAAGAGCGGTTCGCTTGAAGCGGCGGCTGACTTTCTCGACATGCTGATGAGCGTCATCGAAAATGTGACGCCTCAGCTATATGAATATTACAGAGAACTGGTGGATATGTTCCGGGCGGATATAAAGGAGACGATCCGCTCTTACTACGACGAGGCGGAGCAAAGCTTCGGAGGCGCAGAGGGGAAAGCCTCAGGCGCCGATGGGAAAATCCGCGGGGCAGCAGCCCGTGCCGGCAAAAGCTATGTGCTTTTGGCGGAAAAATATCAGAAGTATATGTGAGGGAAGAGACAGATGGAAATGATTCTTGTGATGAACACAGCCAGAAGCGCTGTGATAGAGCTTCAGGACGGCGGACGGTATCATACAAAAAAGCCGTACCGCATCCTGGTAAACGGGGAGGAACTTCTGACCACAGAGAAGACCATCACCTCCTTAAACGGTCTGCTTCCCGATTCTGTCCAGAAGGTGGAGGCCTTTGACGGAGAGACAAAGGTGGGAGAGGTTACTTTCAGGACAGATTATGAGTTTGTGACCCTGGATGTGAGACGCTTCGGCGCAAAGGGAGACGGCGTGCAGGATGACACGCATTTTATCCAGGCGGCGATCCTCGCCTGTCCCGACAACAGCCGTGTGCTGATCCCGGAGGGCGTATACCGCATCACCTCCCTGTTCCTGAAGAGCCACCTGCGCCTGGAACTGGCAAAGGGAGCGGAGCTGAAAGCATTCACTGATCCCGAAAAATTTGCCTCCCTTCCCGGTATGATCCAGAGCTACGATGAAAAGGACCAGTACAATCTGGGCAGCTGGGAGGGCAATCCCTTAAATGCTTATGCGGGTATCATCTGCGGCATCAATGTGGAGGATGTGGTCATCTACGGACAGGGCACCATCAACGGCAACGCCTCCCACGAGGACTGGTGGAAGAATGTGCGCAATATGAAGGAAGTGTTCCGCCCGAGGCTGTTTTTCATCAACAACTGTAAAAATATTACCCTGGCAGGCGTCACGGGCTGCAATTCTCCTTCCTGGACCCTGCACCCCTATTTCAGCGATGATCTGAGATTTATCGACCTGACGCTGCTCAATCCGTCCGATTCTCCGAACACGGACGGCTGCGACCCGGAATCCTGCAAAAATGTGGACATTCTCGGCGTGAGGTTCTCCCTGGGAGATGACTGTATCGCGGTGAAGAGCGGCAAGATCTATATGGGCAAAAAGTACAAGAGACCTTCGGAGAATATCCGGATCCGTCAGTGTCTGATGGAGGACGGGCACGGAGCCGTGACGCTGGGAAGTGAGATGGCAGGCGGCATCATCAATCTGACGGTGGAGGACTGCATCTTCCGCCATACGGACAGGGGACTCCGCATCAAGACAAGACGCGGCAGAGGAAAAGACGCGGTCATTGACGGTGTTACTTTCCGCAACCTGGATCTTGATCATGTGATGACCCCTTTGGTGGTAAATTCCTTTTATTTCTGCGATCCGGACGGAAGGACTCCCTATGTGCAGTCAAGGGAAGTTTATCCTGTGGACGACAGGACACCGTCCATCAAAAAGATGGTGTTTGAAAATATGAATTGCACCAACTGCCATGTGGCAGCGGCCTTTTTTGACGGGCTCCCCGAGCAGAAGATTGAGGAGATCGTCATGAGAAATATATCCTTCAGCTATGCCGAAAATCCAACGGAGGGAGTTCCCGCCATGTCGGAGGGCGTGCCCAGGAGCACAAAGAGAGGCGTCTTCGCAAGAAATGTCGCAAAGCTCACCCTGGAGAATATAAAGCTGGAGGGCCAGGAGGGTCAGGATTACGAGCTCATCGGTGTGGACGAACTGAACCAAAGGTAGGAAAAAATGTCTGCTTTCCGGCGGGTGTGCACGAATTTGCATTGGAAATTGATGCGTAGCATCGTAAATTGGGCGCCGGTAATTTTATAATCATAAATACAGGAGGAAAAGTTATGCAGTTAGGAATCAGATTACACGATACGACAAAGCTCCCCTTTGAGGAGCGGATCAGGGAAGTCCATGATCTTGGATTTACCTGCGGGCACCTTGCCCTGGCAAAGGTCATCGATGAATTTCCCACGACGGATGAGGCGATGACGCCGGGACTGGCCATGTACATCAAAAATGTTTTCGCAAAGAACAATGTGGACATTGCGGTGCTGGGCTGCTACCTGAATATGGCAAATCCCAACAAGGAGCAGCTGGACAAGGCAGTGCACCGCTATATGGCGCACATCCGCTTCGCCTCTCTTCTTGGCTGCGGCGTGGTGGGAACCGAGACGGGAGCGCCCAACGAAACCTACACCTTCACGCCGGAATGCCATACGGAGGAGGCATTGCGGACACTGATCAACAATATGCGCCCCATTGTCAGATATGCGGAGCAGATGGGGGTTATCTTTGCCATTGAGCCGGTGTACCGCCATATTGTGTGGAATGCAAAGCAGGCCAGGAAAGTTCTGGATGAGATAGCATCTCCCAACCTGCAGATCATCTTTGACCCTGTGAATCTGCTGGATATTGCCAACTATCAGAACAGACAGGAGATCATCGACGAGACCATCGACCTTCTGGGGCCGGATATCGCCATGGTACATCTGAAGGATTTCCAGATCAGGGACGGCAAAATGTTATCTGTGGGCTGCGGACTGGGCGAGATGGACTACACCTCCATCCTGAAATTCATGAAGGAGAGAAAGCCCTACATCCACGCAACCCTGGAGGACACGAAGCCTGAGAACAACCAGCAGGCAAAGAACTTCATCCTGCAGAAATACGAGGAAGTTTAAGGATTCCCCGAAGCGGGCGAGCGGTCTTTGGCGGTATCCTCCCGCAGGATGGGATTTCGGGCCAGGGACTTCGGATGCACAGCGAAGGAAAAGGAAACAGAAAACAGACAAGGGAAAGGAGATTCACATGTACAAGGACGGTAAGATTTATATTGGCCTGGCGGACGGGGAACCGGTGACCATAGAGCTGAATATGTGCAACCGCCACGGACTGATCGCGGGTGCCAGCGGCACGGGAAAGACCATCACCATGAAGGTCATGGCGGAGGCGTTTTCGGATGCGGGAGTTCCCGTGTTCATGTGCGACGTAAAAGGGGATGTGTCGGGGCTGGCAAGTGCCGGAGTCCCTTCCGGGAGCATGGAAAAAAGAATCGATCAGTTCGGCATCAGGGATACTTTTTCCTATCAGGCTTACCCGGTCTGCTTCTGGGACATTTTCCAGGAAAAGGGGCATCCGGTCAGGGCGACGGTGTCTGACATGGGCCCTGACCTGCTCTCCCGCATCCTGGGGCTGACTGCGGCGCAGGAGGGCGTCCTGAATATCATATTCAGGATCGCGGACGACAAGGGACTTCTTTTGATCGACTTAAAAGATCTGCGCGCGGTGCTGAATTTTGTCAACGAACATAAGCAGGACTATATTCCGACCTACGGCAATATCACGACTCAGTCCGTCGGCGGGATCCTGCGCGCTCTGCTTCCTCTGGAGTCCCAGGGAGGCGACCTTTTCTTCGGGGAGCCTGCGCTGGACATTTTCGACTGGATGCGGACGAATGCCGAAGGCAAAGGGATCGTGAACATTCTCCACAGCGTGAAGCTGGTGCAGAGTCCGACTCTGTATGCGAGCTTTCTGCTCTGGATGATGGCGGAGCTTTTTGAGAGACTGCCGGAGGCGGGAGACCTCGACAAGCCGAAGCTGGTATTCTTCTTTGACGAGGCACATATGCTGTTTGCAGATGCGCCCAAGGTGCTGGTGCAGAAGATTGAGCAGGTGGTGAAGCTGATCCGCTCCAAGGGGGTGGGCATCTATTTTGTGACCCAGAGCCCAGCGGATATACCGGACTCCGTTCTGGCACAGCTTTCCAACCGTGTCCAGCATGCCCTCAGAGCCTACACCCCCTCAGAGCAGAAGGCAGTGCGGGCTGCGGCCCAGTCCTTCCGCGCAAATCCGGCGTTTAAGACCGAGGATGTGATCATGGAGCTTGGGGTAGGACAGGCGCTTACCTCCTTCCTGGATGAAAACGGTGTGCCGGGGATGGTGAAACAGACCTCCATCATCTGCCCCCAGAGCCTTATGGGTGCGGTGGATGAGAATGTCAGAAGCAGCCTGATGGCAAACGACGGTATGGATAAATATAATCAGTATGTGGATAACTGGTCCGCCTATGAGGCGCTGACGGAAATGGCGGCTGCCGCCGAAAAGGAAGCTGCCCTGGAGGCGGAAAGGCAAAAGCTCGCCAAAGAGCGTGAGGAGTTCGAAAAGCAGAAGGAGAAGGAAGCCCTTCAGGCGCAGAAGCAGAAGGAAAAGGAAGAGGAAGCCGCCAGAAAGAAGAAGGAGAAAGAACAGGAGGCCGCCGAGAAAAAGAAGGCGCAGGCGGCGGAGCGCCGCAAGAACCAGATCGAGCGTACCCTGATCAACACCGGGGCACAGGTTCTAAAGCGGGGGCTTTTGAACACACTGTTTAAATAAGGACAAAAACTGTAAAATAAGAAGCCGGGATCAACATCCCGGCTTCCAGTCTCTTAAGACATTTTCAATCGTGTATTCTGCGGCCTCTGCATCGGTGAGCTGGTGGGAGAAGTCCGCTCTGGTATCGGGACTTGCACCGGGACCGTAGGAGGCATATTCTCCGTAGTAGAAGTGGTCGTGCGGCTTTTTCCAGTCAAGCCAGCCGACCGGATGGATGTGCTCACCCAGCTCGCAGTGGAGATAGACCGTCTTTGCAAATTCCCTCCAGGGACGCCCCAGCATGACGGACTTGGGAGGGCAGTCGCCTGTGAGACGGCAGTCCTTTAAGACGTAACCGAATTTTTCACCCTCCGGTGTGGATGCGGCAGTCACATAGCCGAAGATCGGCTCCTTGTCGTCGGGGGCGATTTCCTTGCCAACCGGGAATCTGGAGAAGATGGTACAGCCCTCAAACCAGCAGATCCCGCCGCCGAAGATGAAGTCCACACTTCCCTCGATATAGCAGTCTTTGTAGCAATGACGGCCTAAGGTGCGGGGCTTATATTCGCCGGGACCTCTGAAGCCGCCGGGCTCCACTTCCTTTAAGGGCAGGGGAGCGGTGAAAAGCGTGTCCTGATGGCCCAGAAGCGCGCAGTCCTCGAAATAACATCTGTCGCCGTCCACGTAGAGGGCAAGCGCCTGCCCCACCTGATAGCCGTAGCCTGAGTCGTTCTGGAAGGTCAGATGCTTTGCGGTGAAATCGTGGGTGCTGATCCTCACGCTCGCCGAGCGGAAGGTGCCGCGCTTGATGCCGTCAGAAAGGATTTCCCTCGCGTAATTTCCGTATACCAGTACGACATCTTCCTTTGTGTCCCCCTCTCCCAGAAAAGTCACATTGGGCCGCTCCACAACGAGGCACTCTCTGTAAATTCCCTTTCCGATGTGGATGACAACCGGCTGGATGTCTTCCCTCGGCGCCGGGTAGGAGGCTTCCGAAGGGGTGCAGGGAATGCTGTCAAGAGCAGCCTGGATAGTGGGAAAACTGTTCTCCTTTCCGGGAAGATTGACGTAAAGATGTTTTGTGTCGTGATTCATTTTTGCCCTTTCCTACAGCAGATCTTCGATGAATAAATCGGGGTATTCTGCCAGATTGATATATTCAGTCCCGCACTTTACGATAGGGCGGGAAAGTTTGTGCTTGTTGATATAGACGATGTCGCCTACTCTGCCGTCGGAGAGGCGGCAGCGGTTCTGGATGTAGGTGTTCACTACATTTTCCAGAAAGACCAGCAGGTACTCCACATCATATTTTTCAAAGCCGTCCGCCTCAAAGATCTCGATGACCCGGAAGGGGCACATGGGACCTCTGTAGACTCTGGCGGCAGTCATGGCATCGTACACATCTGCGATAGCGACCATCCCTGCGTAACGGTCGATCTGATCTCCCTTTAAGTGCATGGGATAGCCGGAGCCGTCGGCCCGCTCATGATGCATCAGAGCGGCATTCTGGATATGGATGTTGACATTCTGCTCCTTGAGCAGCTGATAGCCGTCGACAGGATGCCTCTGGATCGTCTCGTATTCGTTGTTCGTCAGCTTTGCAGGCTTTGCGAGAATATTGTGGGGCACCATAAGCTTGCCCATGTCATGCAGAAGGCCGCAGGATGTTGCAAGCTCGATCTGCTCCGGACTGAACTTGAGCCAGCCGGCAAATACATTACAGATCAGGCCCACATTGAGGCAGTGGACGTAGGTGGAATCATCGTATTCGCGCATGTTCTGGAGCATGGAGAGGACGCCGATGCGCTCTCGCCCTATGTTGACGATGTTTAAGGCATCCTGCAGCAGGACATCGATATCCAGTTTGGCGTGCTTTT
Organism: uncultured Acetatifactor sp.; assembly: GCA_964413445.1. Lineage (GTDB taxonomy): Bacteria > Bacillota > Clostridia > Lachnospirales > Lachnospiraceae > Acetatifactor. Next base: position 1,515 of record CAYPSH010000050.1, on the reverse strand, counting down.
CCACCACCTGGTTGATGACATTGCGGAAGGAATCCAGTTCCAGAGTGTATTCTTCCTTAAACTGCTGGAATACCGGCGAGCGGCGGACGCGCTCGGAATAGGACGGTACTCTCGGCGCCTTGGAATCCGTCACGATCCTGGGCGGGGAATCCTCCACGTACACTGTCAGAATGCCGTAGAGCTCCAGCTCAGTAATCAATCTATCGTTTAATTCGGTACCCTGAGAAAGAATCAATTCGTTGTTTGCAGTGCTGACATCACGGGCAACAGTCATTCCCGGCACTAGTTGCATGGTAGAAATCTTTCGCATATACATCACCACCTGACAGACATGACAACGGTTGCTTTTGATTCAAATTATAATGTTTTATATCGTCCCTGTCAATTTTAACTGCACAAAAACAATATCGACTTTCTGTTGAATCCGGCGCTGAATTCTGTTACAATGTAGGATGATTTGTGAATGAAACGAAAGTATCCGGTGCTGAAACGGCAGTTTGTCAGACGGGTTACGGAAAGGTATGGAAAACACGTGAAAGTTGTTGATAAAATCTTTGGTACGCACAGCGAGAGAGAACTGAAGCGCATTAAGCCGCTGGTAGACAAGATTGAAGAACTCCGCCCTGCCATGCAGGCTTTGTCTGATGAGGAACTTAAGGGCAAGACTGCGGAATACAAAAAGAGGCTGGCAGCCGGCGAGACCCTGGACGATCTTCTCCCGGAGGCCTTTGCCACAGTCAGAGAGGCTGCAAAGAGAGTCCTGAACATGGAGCATTACCGCGTGCAGCTGATCGGCGGGATCATTCTTCATCAGGGGCGTATTGCAGAGATGCGTACCGGTGAAGGTAAGACCCTGGTTTCCACCGCCCCCGCGTACCTGAACGCACTGGAGGGAAAGGGTGTTCATATTGTTACCGTCAACGATTACCTGGCAAAGCGTGATGCGGAGTGGATGGGACAGGTACACGAGTTCCTGGGCCTGACGGTTGGCGTCGTCCTGAACAGCATGACGAGCGAGGAGCGCCAGAAGGCTTACGGCTGCGACATCACCTACGTGACGAACAACGAGCTCGGATTTGATTATCTGAGAGACAATATGGTCATCTACAAGGAGCAGCTTGTCCTGCGCGACCTGCACTTCTGCATCATCGACGAGGTGGACTCCGTGCTGATCGACGAGGCGAGAACGCCTCTGATCATTTCCGGACAGAGCGGCAAATCCACCGCACTGTATGAGATGTGCGATCTGCTGGCCAGGAGGATGCACCGCGGCGAGGATATGCAGGAGCTGACCAAGATGGATGCCATCATGGGTGTGGTCCAGGAGGAGACGGGTGACTTTATCGTCAATGAGAAGGACAAGGTCATCAACCTGACGGAAGCCGGCGTCAAAAAGGTGGAGGATTTCTTCCATATAGATAACTTTGCGGACCCTGAGAATCTGGAGATCCAGCACAACATCATCCTGGCTCTCCGCGCCCACAATCTGATGTTCAGAGACCAGGATTATGTGGT
>CAYPSH010000049.1:0-8274 GCA_964413445.1 uncultured Acetatifactor sp. | reverse complement strand
AGCAGGATCAGCGGCTGTTCCACCATATTCCAATAGTCAATGAACACCAGGATCGCAGCGGAGGCAACCGCCCCCTTGCAGAGCGGCATACATATCTTTGTGTAAATCTGCCACTCTCCCGCTCCGTCCATCTTTGCAGCCTCCATCACAGAGGCCGGTATCCTCTGCATGTACTTCGTCAAAAGATACACTGCAAAGGGAGAAAAAATACCCGGCAGCCAGATAGCCCAGTTTGTATTCAGGATATTCAGCCAGTCGCTGACCAGATAGTTGGGCACCAGCGTCACCTGATAGGGCATCAGCATCAGTATGATATAAAGGAAGAAGATCATCTGCCTGAGTCTGCCTCTGTACCTGGCAAAGCCATAGGAGGCCAAGGATGCCACAAGCAACTGGAACACCACAATCGGTCCCACCAAAATCACGGAATTCCAGAACTTCAGCAGATAGTCCGGGCTCTTGAAGAGCACCGTCACATACTGGCTGAAGGACACCATATCCGGGATAAACTTCAAATTGACCTTCTCGGAAATATACACCTTTCCGCCGGTGTCGCTGGTGGCAAACACCGAGCCGTAGTTTGCCGATATCTCCGAAGCGGACATAAAGGAGTTTGTGATGGTGAGCACGATCGGCATCAGAAACAGTATGGCAAAGGTCGCTGCGATCAGTGTGGCAAGCGTGAGCCTCGCGCCCTCGAGCATCTTCTTCTTTTTCAGTCCCCTGTTTCGTCCCCGCCCGGAATCCATGCGCACAGATGTGTTTTTTTTGCTCATCCTTCCACATCCTTTCCGAACCTGTTCTCCACAAGGAACAGCACGCCGATGATCACCACCATCACGATCGACATGAGAATTGCCGCCGCCGACAGGGTCTGGTAATCCAGCGATTTGAATTTATTGTTCATAAAGTGCTGCAGCATATAAATAGTATCGTAGGGATAATCCCCTGTCAGAAGATATATCTCCCGGAATACCTTGAAGGAGTTGATCAATGACATGATCGTCACAAACAGGATCGTGGAGGAGAGATACCGTATCTTGATGTAGAAAAAGGTCTGCAGCGGGGTGGCGCTCTCAAGCCTTGCAACCTCCAGGATATCCTTCGGGATGCTGGACAGGGCCGCCATGAAAAGGATCATGTTGTAGCCCAGATTCTTCCAGAGGAACAGAATGACCACCACTACCTGTGCATACTGCGATTTCAGCCAGTCGATCTTTTCCACGCCGAAGATTGCCAGGAAGTCATTGACCGCACCGTTATAATGGAACAGCACCTGCCAGATCAGCACGATAGATGCCACGGGCACCATCATGGGGCTTAAGAAAAAAGTGCGGAACTGGCTGCGGAAGGGAATCTTTGACTCCAGTAAAATTGCCAGGAGCAAAGAAAGCACCACTGCAAGGGGAACCGACACTGCCGAAAAGGTCAGTGTGTTATGTACCGCCCTTCTGAAAGCGGCGTTTCGGATGATGCTTCTGAAATTATCCAGAAAAACGAAATTTCCGCTGATAGGATTATCCACCATGGAATAATAAATGACCACCAGAAACGGCAGGATGAAAAACAAAAGGACGCCAAGAAAGCTGGGGGCAATAAATGCCCCCGAGCTGATCTTCAGCTTTAAAAGCCTGCGCGAAGCCTTTTTTGATCTATGATACCCCTTACCGGGGCGGGCTGCCTTCTGCAGCCCTGCTCTCCAATTTTTGCCCACTGTATTTGTCCCCTGACTGATCAGCTGTTTTCGCTGACATAAATCTTTACCCGGCTCTGGATGATGTCCGCCACCTCATCCACCGTCTTCTGTCCCTTGAAGTAGGCTTCCGCCTCCTCGCTGATGATGGAGTACACCTCGTCGGTGCCGCTTGTCACCGGCCGCGCCACCTCCATCAGCGCAAGCGTCTGATCCACCTCTTCCTGGGTCGGGATATGGAAGGTGTATTCCCAGCCGTCCTGATAGCCGATCCCGCTTCCGCCGCCGTAAGTCACAGGGTCTCCGTTTTCATCCAGGATCTGGTTTCCGACATCATCCAGCACGTATTCCACCTTTGTGGCCTCCTCGATCATCTCATCCAGAGCGTTTTTGTTGGAAGGGAAGCCCCAGAAATACGGATCATCTGTGTCCGTGTTCGCCAACAAATACTCTAAGAACTCCCAGGCGCCTTCCTTTACGCCTGATTTGGTCGTGATGGCGTAGACACCCGACGCCATAAGGGCACAGCCCGCACTGCCGTCCGAGGTGGGATAACCGATGCAGGTGACGTCCCCGCCGAACATCTCATTGTAAAGCTGGATCTGCTCAAAATCATAGATGTAGGCGTTGGAGAGAAGCACCTCCCCGTTCTGGATCTTTGTGGGTTCGGAAGCATCGTCATCGCTCCACTCCCAGTCCTCCGGGAAGCGGTTTGCAAATTCCAGGACCTGCTTGAACTCGTCTGAATCAAAATGACAGTCTCCGTTCTCCCAGTCGATAAAGACGTTCTCGTTGTACATCAGACTGTACTGCAGGACACTTGCCTGAGTGGTACTGTCGAAAATCGCAGCCTCCGGGTGCTGATCCGCATATGCCATCAGTTCTTCGATCGTCCAGCCCATCTCCGTTCCCACATCCGAGGCGCGCCCGATCACCGTCTGCAGAGAAAAGCTTCTGGGAATGCTCACAAGCACACCGTTATAAGTGTAGGAGTCCAGCAGATTTTCCAGGAAGTCATCCCGGCTTAACACCTTACTGCTCTCCAGATAAGGATTCAGATCCTCAAACACGCCCTTGTCGGCCAGCTGCTCCACATTTATGTCTTCCATGTCGATAATGTCCGGGCAGCTATTGGATGTAATGTCGTTATTCAGTTTCGTGACAGCGTCGGAATAAGAGGTGTCTCCCCAGTTGTCATAGTCTATGTACTGTTTGATGGTGACATGGTACGTATCATTGTTTTTGTTGAACTGCACGGCTGCCGCCTGCAGGGAAGAAGCACCGGCCAGCGTGCCCACAACGATCTGCTGTTTCTGCGCCACCTGGCTTCCTGGTGTTTTGGTCAGAAGGACCACTTCATTTTCATCGGTGCTCCAGTCGTTGGTCAGCGCAAGGAGCCTGCCGTCCGACAGGGTCCCCAGATAAGACACATAGCTGCCGTTGATATCGCTGTCCAGCCAGTCAAAGAGCGCTGACTTCTGCTGGGTCTGAAAGGAATACTCATAGACGGTCGTACCGTCCTGGACGAGGAGATCCCCGTCGATGCCCGGGGCGAAATCCGTATTGCTGCCGTTTAAGAAGTTCTCATAGGAGGCACCGGGAGCCTTATTGTCAAAGTCCACCTCATATAAGACATAGCCTCCCGAGGTTCCGTCCCAGCGATAAGTGGAGGCATACACATTCCCGTCTTTGGCCACACCGGCACAGTCGATCCAGTCCGAGACGCCTGACATGTCCGCCTTCCCGCAGCTGTTGCCGTCCGCGTCAAACAAAAGGATATCGGTTTCATCGGTAAAAAGATAAAATCTGCCCTGGCCGTCCACGATCAGCTTGCTGATATAGATATCCTCCGCATCCTCCCCAAACAGGCTGTTCAGCTCACAGCGGAACACCTCATTCCCGTCGGCGTCGAACTTTGCGAAGGTTCTGTAGGATTCATAATTCCCCTGGTCATCGCTGTTGTAGCAGTTCAACACCACAGCGATCCCGCCGTCCTCCAGCGCCTTAAAGTAATTGATATTCTCCCCGCTGTAGGAGCCGTCTTCGCCGGAGGTTGACTGGTTCAAAGGTATCTTCATGTCCGAGACACTGCCGTCTGTCAGCGAGTACTTCCAGATCGTTTCCACATACTCCTCTGTCTCCTCGTTGTAGTCCCCGGTCTCATAATACAGATAATCCCCCGCGACACAGGCGTTGTACAGGGAGGCATCCTCATCCTCCAGTTCAATGAACTGCGGCACATAGACCCATTCCTTCTCCTCCGACTGCCCTTCTGTCGTCTCGGCGCTTTTGCTTCCGCAGCCCGCAAGAGCTGCCGCTACCGTCAATGCAAGCGCCGCAAGGCGCATTCTCTTTCTCATAGCCATATTTCCTCTCTATAATGAAAAACTCAATATGTAGTGAAAACCACATATTGAGTATAGCATATTCCTATAAAATTGCACCTTAAGATTTTATGAATTGAAGAGCGGAAATTGTTAATTTTGCAATATTTTTGTAACTATTTTATACGGATATACATCTTTTTCAGTTCAATCCGCCGTTTGTGCCTGCGCCAGATGCTCCCTATGTGATTGTAGAGCCAGAAGCTCTGGACGAGGATCCCGTTCATCCTGCCCATCTTCTGCTTGGTGGTCCCGTGATAGTATTCACCGCCGCAGGCTGACGCAGCCTCCTTCTTTTCCTTTAAAAGGGCGATCAGATCCGACTCGCAGAAAATCCGCCCGGCAAACTCCGTGGCGCCAAGCCCCACGCAGTCCTCCCTGTGGGCGTCGCTGCCGCCGAACACCGGCAGATGATGTTCCCTTGCGATCTGCATGGCCCTGCCGTTGCTGTCACTGTCCTCACAGGCATTGAAGCCCTCCAGGAAATCAAACTTATCCATCACAGCCAGCTGGTTTCTGTGCTTTCTGGTGTTGGTGATGCTTAAATATTTCTCCCCGCAGGGATGCGCCGGGCCCAAAATCCCGCCGTTCCTGTGGACAATATCGATCAAAAACTGTACCGGCAGACCGCGCAGCTCCAGGATCTTAAGCTTCACGTTTTCCGGCATGATCACAAGGATATGACCGGCGTCAATGGTGTCGTACTCAATCCCCTTGAGCACCACAAAATCCTTATATTTTTTCCCCTTCAACGTCCATTTCCAGACCCTGTAGCCGTTGTAGGAATTGTGGTCCGTGACCAGCATCCCGTCAAAGCCCTTCTCCTGCAGCAGGGTTATAAACTTCTCGATCGGAACCTTTCCATCCAAAGATCCTTCCTTTGTATGGCAATGCATATCAAACTTCATCCTGTTCTCCATTCCTTCGCTTCTTTTTGTACAAATAACTAGTCGACACTCTTCAGTGATTCCGTCATACTGATACCCTCCAGTTTTCTTCCCATCACGCGGTTCACGATCCAGGTAAACAGGAGTGTGAGAACAGCGCTGTATAAATAGCTGACAGGACTGACATAAGTGTGGAATGTGATCAGATCGATCCTGATCTCATTCATGACAAACCTGTGCAAAAGCTTTCCAAGTACAAGCCCCACCAGAATCCCCATCCCTGTCAGGATGATATTTTCCCGGAACACATAGCTTGCAGTCTCCTTTTTCTGAAAGCCCAGGACCTTGATGGTGGCGATCTCGCGGATCCTCTCCGTGATATTGATGTTCGTCAGATTGTAAAGCACCACAAAGGCAAGCCCGGCCGCACAGAGGATCACCACCAGCACAATGATGTTCAGGCTCTTCATCATATTGTCGATCCGCTCGCTGGTGTCGGCATTTACCGTCACGGAAGTGACCTCATCCAGCTTCATCAGCTCAGCGGACAGGACATGGGCATCCGTATCCTCCTGAAGGTTTACGTAAGCCTTCTTGCATTCCGGAGCCTCCCCCATCTGTGCTTCCCAGGTTTCCTTCGAAATATACACATAATTGTAAATATAGTTTTCCTGAACGCCTGAGACCGTAAGGGTAAGGCTCTTCATGTCCCCGTCCGACAGGGTAATGGTGTCTCCCACCCGGATGCCGTACTGCTCCGAGAGCTTGTTTGAGATGACACCCTCCCCTTTTTGGGGGTATGCTATGGCTTCGCCGGACTTTGTGTGAAGATTGACAAAGTCTCCCATCTCAGCCGGTTCTCCCGCCACGAGATAGATGCTCTTCACACCCTTTTCCGTCTCCAGATCCATATTTTTTTCCATGATACTAATATAACCCTTAAGCCCCGATTCGGCAAGCCCCGAAAGCTCTTCTTCTACTGTATCGTCCAAAGGGCTGTCAAAATCAACGCCGATGTCATAAATCTGTATCTCATCGAACTGTCTGGACGCCACATCCGCTATGGAATCCCTGATGCCAAAGCCCGTCACAAGAAGAGCGGTACAGCCGCTGATCCCGATGATCATCATGAAAAGACGCTTCTTATAGCGGAAAATATTCCGGACGGAAACCTTGCGCAGGAAGCTGAGGCGCTTCCACACAAAGGGAATATATTCCAGAAAGACTCTCTTCCCCGCCTTCGGCGCCTTGGGGCGCATCAGCTGGGCAGACGTCTCAGACAGCTCCACCCGGCAGCTCAGCCACGTTGTACCGACGGAACAGAGCAGAGCGACCGCCAGGGAAAGCACCGCCAGCTTTCCGTCGAACACATAGACGATGGGCTCCGTGTTGTACATGATGCCGTAGGCCGCCCAGATTGCCCTGGGGAAGAGGAAGGTTCCCGCAAAGAATCCGAAAATACAGCCTGTCACGGCCGCAAGCCCGGAATAGATCATATATTTGGACATGATGGTGCCCTCCCCATATCCCAGCGCCTTCAGCACGCCGATCTGGGTCCTCTGCTCCTCCACCATCCGGTTCATGGTTGTGATGCAGACAAGCGCCGCCACCAGGAAAAAGAACACAGGGAAGATATCGGCGATCCCGTCCACAATGCTGGAATCGTTCTCAAAGCACACATAGCCCACATTGGTGTCTCTGCCCAGCACATAGGTCTGAGGCGCCTCAATGTCATCCACCTTCTCCTGCGCATCTGCAAGCTCCTCTTCCGCATCCGCTATCTTCTCATCAAATTCCTGTTTCGCATCCTCATATTCTTTCCTGCCATCCTCATACTTCGCCTTCCCGTCCTCCAGCTCCTGTTCCTTCTCTGCAAGAGTCGCCTGCGCGTCCGCAAGCTCCTTCTTTGCATCGGCCAGCGCCTTCTCCCCGTCTGCTATCTTTTCTTCGGCATCGGCGAGCTCCTGCCTGCCGTTCTCCAGTTCTTCCGCCGCAGGCACAAGCTTCTCCCACCATACCTTTGATATCTCCCGGTCCCCTGCCTGCACCTCCGAGGCAGCCTCATCCAGTCTGGCTTTTGCCTCATCTATCTGGCTCTGGGCGCTGTCAAGTTCCCTCTGGGCACTCTGAAAATAGGCAAGCTGCTGGGCCTGCTCACTCTGGAGGTATGCGAGCTGCCCGGCATCCATGCTCTGATCCGTCAGTCCGTAAGCAGCCATCGCCGCCTGAAGCTCGGCCCGGCTTTCATCCACCTGACTCTGTTTTGCTGCAAGCTCGCTGTAGCCCTCATCCAGCTGCCGTTTTGCCGCCTCGATAGCGTCATCATTCTTCTGCCACTCGGCCAGGCTGTCGTTGTAGGTCTGTTCCCCGTCGGCAAATTCCTGTTCCTTCTCTGCGAGTGTGGTTTTCGCCTCCTCCAGTTCCTTCTCTTTCTCTGACAGGACAGCCTCCGCGTCCGCGAGCTCATCCTTCGCATCGCTCAGAGCCTGTTCTCCGTCCGCAAGCTCCTCTGCGGCATCATCCAGCTTCTTTTTTGCATCGGCCAGCTCTTCCTCGCCCTCCTTTTTTTTGTCCTCAAACTCCTGCCTTGCATCGGAAAGCTCTTCGTTTGCATCAGAAAGGATCGAGTCATATCTTCTCGCCGCAGCAGCATCCGCATACTCTTCCCAAATATCTTCCCTCTCATCCGTCATCTCTTCATAGGCATCACTGTACAGCTCATATTCTTCCCCGAATCTCACGTACACATCCGTGTAATAATCCGTGTCAAAGCCGGACAGGGGCAGATACAGGAAGCCGTCTGTCCTGCCGTTTCCCAACGAGGTATTCCCGCGCTCATACTGCAGGTACAGAGGAGACTGTACAATCCCCACCACCGTATAGGCGTCATGCGCAAAGGAGTCCAGGGTATCCTGGTCGTTTCCCTCCGAAAGATAAATCACACTTCCGATCATATCCTCCCCGAGCATCCTGCTGTCCGCCACGCACTCATCGTCCGCCTCCGGAAGCCTTCCCGCGATCAGCTTTACTGTGTTGATCTTTTCGGGCAGGCTGTAAGTCTTTACCACGCCCTGAGTGTCATCCGAAAGCCTGTAAAGCACATCCAGCGACACGCTTCCTTCCGCTGCCGCCACGCCTTCCTCTGCTGCAAAATGATCCACATCCTCCTGCTCCAGGCCAAGAGTTGACAGGATCCGGAAATCAAAAAAGCCATGTTCGTCCAGATATTCTCCCACTGTGGCGACCATCGCTTTCCTCGTCACCTTCAGACCGGAAAAAAAGCCCACGCCAAGCGCAATAATGGCAAAGA
>CAYPSH010000048.1:4916-8505 GCA_964413445.1 uncultured Acetatifactor sp. | reverse complement strand
CTCGAGCTGGCGGAACACTGCGCGGACTGACGCCGCAGCTTTACGGCAGAGTCTGCGGAATCTGTCTGGGGAAACGCTGATGAAAGCGTTTCCTGCGCCAAATTTGCACCAAAAATAGAGAGGTACCAGGAATGAGCGTGACACTTCGCGCGATCGCCGAGGCCGACCTCCCTCTCATCATGAGATGGCGGATGGCTCCGGAGATCACGAAATATATGAATACAAACCCAAAGCTGACCATCGAGGGACAGAAAAGGTGGCTGTCCTCCATTGAGGCAAACACGGACGTCCGCTACTGGATGATCCTTGTGGACGGCGAGAGAGCCGGGGTCATCAACCTGACGGGCCTTGACAACCCGGAGGGAAACTTAGGCTGGGCCTACTATATGGGAGAGCAGCGCCTCAGGAGTATCCAGACGGCATTGTCCCTGGAGATGAGCATGTACGACTATGCCTTTCTGACGCTTGGGAAAAAAGCGGTCTACGGGGACATCTTTTCCCTGAACAAGGGTGTCATCCAGCTTCACAGGCTCTGCGGCTGTGAGATCGTGGAGGAGAAGAAGGATCATGTGTGCAAGGAAGGCGTATGGTATGATGTGACCTTCATGCGCATGACTGCAGAAAGCTGGGAGAAGCTGCGGGAGACAAAGAAGTACGAGCACATAAACTTTGACATCACAGGAGAAAACCATGAATCAGGAAATCAGGATAGGAAATAAGATCATCAGTGAGGACAGCCCTGCCTTCATCATTGCGGAGATGTCCGCAAACCACAACATGGACTTTGACAGGGCGGTGAAGATCATGCAGGCGGCAAAGGACGCGGGGGCGGATGCCATCAAGATCCAGACCTACACGGCGGATACCATCACCCTGGACTGCGACGATCCCTGCTTCCAGATCACCCAGGGAACCCTCTGGGACGGCACCACCCTGCACAAGCTCTATGAGACGGCCTACACTCCCTGGGAGTGGCAGCCGAGACTGAAAAAAATTGCGGAGGACATGGGACTTATCTTCTTTTCCTCCCCCTTTGATCTGACGGCGGTGGATTTCCTGGAGGAGATGGATGTGCCCGCCTATAAGATCGCTTCCTTTGAGATCAATGATATTCCCATGATCAAAAAAATCGCAAAGCTGGGAAAGCCCATCATTTTTGCCACGGGGATCGCGCATCTGTCCGATATCGAGCTGGCGCTTTCCACCTGCAGGGAGGCGGGAAATGAGAATCTCATCCTCTTAAAATGTACCTCAGCCTACCCGGCGCCCTACGAGGATGTAAATTTAAGGACCATCCCCTCCATGCGGGATACCTTCCACTGTATCACCGGGCTCTCGGATCACACCATGGGCAGCGCCGTGCCGGGAGCAGCCGTGGCGCTTGGGGCGAAGGTGATCGAGAAGCACCTGACGCTCAGGCGGGCGGACGGCGGCGCGGATTCCGCCTTCTCCATGGAGCCGGAGGAGTTTCGGGAGATGGTGGACAATATCCGCAAGATCGAGCTGGCGCTGGGGAGTGTCACTTATGAGCTGACGCCGATGGCGGCAAGGGAGAGAGAGCATTCCCGTTCCCTTTTTGTGGCGAAGGATATGAAGGCGGGGGATGTGTTCACGCCGGAGAATCTTCGGTCTGTCCGCCCTGCAAACGGGCTGCACACCAGGTATTACGAGGAGATCCTGGGAAAGAGGATCAGCCGGGATGCGAAGCTGGGAACTCCGATGAGCTGGGATCTGGTCTGCGCATCAGACGCACCGGAAAAGCCTTGTGCCTGCGCGGAAGACGGCTCTGATGCAGGCTGAGGAAGGGAGAGGCGTGAGAAAGGCAATGGTTATATTTCGTGCGGACGGAAACGCAAGGACGGGAGCCGGGCACCTGATGCGGTGCCTGACCATAGCCGGGAAGCTGAGAAAGCAAGATGTCCTCTTCCTCTGCGCCGATGAGCAGTCGGCATGCCTTGTGCGGGAGCAGGATTTTAAAGTGTGTGTGCTGGGGACGGACTACCGGGATATGGAGTCGGAGCTTCCCGTGTGGAAAAGTGCCATGGGGGAAAGCTCTCTGCAGGAAGGAGAGCGGCCTGTCATCCTGGTGGACAGCTATTATGTGACGGATGCCTATCTGGAGGGACTGCGAAGCTTCGGAGTTACGGTGCTGATGGACGATCTGGGGCGGAGGGCCTACCCTGTGGATGCCGTCATCAACTATAACGCGCCCGCAGAGAGGGAGGAGTACGAACAGCTCTATCGGGGGAGAGAGACGAAGCTCTTTATCGGCAGCAGCTTTGTGCCCGTGCGGGAGCAGTTTTTAGACAGATCTTATCAGGTGAGAGACAAGGTAAAAAGTGTACTTGTCACCACCGGGGGCGGAGATGCGGAAAATATTGCGGGAAAGCTTCTGGAGGCAATTTATGATGAAAATCTGGAATACCATCTGATCCTGGGGCAGTTCAACCCCTTCTATGAGGAGATGAAGAGAAAAGAGGAGTCCTGTAAAAATCTGCACCTGCACAGCAATGTAAAAGACATGGCGGGGCTGATGGAACAGGCGGACATCGCCATCACGGCGGGGGGAAGCACCATCTATGAGCTGGCGGCTCTGGGCGTGCCCCTGATCTGTTTTTCCTATGCGGAGAACCAGGAGCCTCTGACGGAATATATCGGGAAGCAAAAGACAGCCGGCTTTGCGGGCGCTTACCACAGAGATCCCGAGGGGACGCTGGCTGAGATGAGGCGGCAGGCTTTGGCGCTCACGGACAGTGAGGAAATGCGCAGGCAGTTTTCGGAGAGAGAAAAGCAATTGATCGATGGCCTGGGAGCCCTGCGGCTGGCGGAGGCGCTTACCGGTCTGATAAAGGAGCAGCTACTTGAAGAAGGCAGTAAATAAGCATACAATTTTATATGTACTTGCGTCGGTCTGCCTGTTCGGGCTTCTCTTCCTTCTGACCTTTCGGAACAGGGAAGCCGGGACGGAAGAAAGAACTGTGCAGCTGGTGGTCTTCGGAGACAGTTGTATGGGAGAGGTGAGGGATGAGACCTCGGTGGCGGGACAGCTGGCAAGTCTCCTTGACATGACGGTGTACAACGCGGCTTTCGGCGGAACGAGGATCGCCAGAGGAGATACGGAGCACCGGCTGGACTATGCAAAGGATTCCCTCTCTCTGACGGGGCTTTGCACCTCTGTGGGCGCAAGAGATTTCGGGGTGCAGCAGACGGTGCGCATCCGGGAGAACTATACGGATTATTTCGAGGAAACCATTGACGGGCTGGCGGAGATTGATTTTTCGAAAGTGGAGACCGTGCTGATCCAGCATGGCTTGAACGATTATTATTCCGGTGTCCCCATCTGCAATGAGGCGGATCCTTACGACGACTATACCCTGCAGGGGGCGCTCAGGAACGCGATCCGTAACTTACAGGAAAATTATCCTGAGCTCAGGATCATTCTCGCCACTCCTACCTACAGCTGGTACAGGGCGGGAAATCAGACCTGCGAGGAGTATAACGCAGGCTATGGCTTTCTGGAGGATTATGTGAATGCGGAGGTGGAGGTGGCGCACGAGCTCGGCGTGGAGACCATCGACCTTTATCACGA
>CAYPSH010000048.1:0-4816 GCA_964413445.1 uncultured Acetatifactor sp. | reverse complement strand
TACAGACAGGAGACGGAAAATGATGTCACCGGAGTTGGCGCTCAAAAGTTTATATGGGAAAATAAAGAGCAGGTGGAAGACAGCCTTTCTGTCCGCATTTTTTATCGGACTTCTGATCCATATGCCGATACTGCTCTCCGACATCCCCAACCATGACGGCCTGGACAGCATGTATTTTGACCAGAACATGATCACCTCCGGCAGGTGGTTTCTGATGGTGGCCTGCGGCTTTTCCTCCTTCTATACGATCCCCTGGGTCATCGGTATCCTCGGGCTTTTGTTTCTGGGACTCGCCGCCGCGGTGCTGACGGAGATCCTGGAGATGGAAAAGCCATGGGTGATCGTGCTCGGCAGCGGTCTCCTCGTGTCATTTCCGGCGCTTTCCTCCACCTTTGCATATGTGTTTACCCTGGACGGCTATATGCTGGCTCTGCTTTTGGCGGTGCTGTCCGTGTTTTTCACCAAAAAGTATCGGAAGGGTTTTGCGGCGGGAGGCGTATGCCTTGCCTTCAGCATGGGGATCTACCAGGCCTACCTGCCCTTTGCCATGCTCTTATCTGTGTTTGCCGTCCTGATGTTTTTGATGGAGGAGAAAAGCACAGGGGAAAAGATAAAAAATACGCTGCATTATCTCTACATGGGTGTCATCGGCGTGGCACTGTATTATCTGCTTTTGCAGCTGCTCTTAAAAATCCAGGGGAAGGAGCTGGCCTCCTACCAGGGAATCGACGGCATGACCGCCGGAAAGGGCGGACTGCTCTCCTCCCTTGGGAATATTTACAGGGATTTTGCGGGCTTCACCCTGAAGGGAAATGTGCTCTCACAGAATTCTGTCTCGGCGGCTGCCCTCCTTGTGCTCCTGTGTGCGGCGCTTGTCTGTGCGGGGGCACTTGCCTGTCATAAAAAGTGGTGGAAGAATCCTCTTTTTTTCGTTATAATAGTTGTGGCTCTGATATCGGTCCCGGTCGCGGCCAATGTTATCCTGATCATTTCTCCTTCTGTCACCTATCATTTGCTGATGCGTTATCAGTGGGTGCTGTTTCTGATCGGACTTGTGGCCTTTGTCGGGAAATATGCGGATTCTTCAAAGCTTTCGGCGCCTCTCTCCTGGGGGGCATTCGCCGCGGCGCTTGTGCTTGTGATCTTTTACGGTGTGACGGACAATATCGCCTACTCAAACCTGCAGAAGAGATATGAGAAGACCTACGCCTACTGCGTGCGGCTCCTGGACCGGATCGAGCAGACAGAAGGGTATTACCAGGGGATTCCCATCGCCATGGTGGGGGTTGTGGGGGATGAGCAGTTTCCCGATACGGACATCACTCTTCCCGTCACCTCCGGCATGATCGGCATGAACGGGGACTATCTTCTGTACACCGGGGAGAATTACCGGAAGTTCATGCAGTATTATCTGGGCGCCACCCTGAATATCTTACCGGCCGAGGCCATGGAAGAGATGTATTACGACGAGGCTTATATCGAGATGGACAGCTTCCCGGGGGAGGATTCCATTCGGATCATAGACGGGATCATGTACATCAAGACAGAAAATGTAAACCGTTAAAGGAGAGAAAAGATGGCACTGCTTTCAATTGTGCTGCCGGCCTACAACGAGGAAGAAAATATTGCCAACACGGCAGCAGTGCTCTCGCAGCTTTTGGAGGAAAATAAAATAGAGTATGAGCTGGTGTTCATCAGCGACGGCTCGGGGGATGCAACCTTTCGGAAAATCGAGGAGGAGGCTGAAAAAAATCCCCGGATCAGAGGGGCGGAGTTTTCCCGCAACTTCGGAAAAGAGGCGGGGATATTTGCCGGACTGGAGCTGGCCAGAGGGGACGCGGTGATCGTCATGGACTGCGATCTGCAGCATCCCCCGCAGGTGATCCCCGAAATGTGGGAGAAGTGGCAGAGCGGCGCCGAGGTGGTGGAGGGCATCAAGTCGGACCGGGGCAGGGAAAGCCTGGGCTACAGGCTCTCCGCAGGTCTGTTCTACCGCGTCATGAGCGGGCTGATCAAGATGGACATGAGCGCCTCCTCCGATTTTAAGCTTCTGGACCGGAAGGTGGTGGATGTGCTCTTGTCCCTGCCGGAGAGGAATACCTTTTTCAGGGCGCTGAGTTTCTGGGCGGGCTTTCGGACGGAAGCCGTGCATTATGAGGTGCAGGAGAGAAAGTACGGCAAGAGCAAGTGGTCTTTTTTCAGCCTGATGCGCTATGCCATTTCCAATGCCACCTCCTTCAGCACTCTGCCGCTGCAGATGGTGACGGTGATGGGGCTGGTATTGATCCTGTTCAGCGCCGTCCTGGCGGTGCAGACCTTTGTGCGCTTCCTGACGGGAAATTCCGTGGAGGGCTTTACCACGGTCATCCTGCTGATCCTTATCATCGGCGGCTTTCTGATGCTGAGCCTTGGGATCATCGGGCATTATATCGCCAGGATCTATGAAGAGGTCAAGGGAAGACCCAAATATATCATCAGCAAGGTGACGGACAATGTGTCCGGGAATGTGACAGGGGCCTGGAAGCGCAGGGGCAACTGACAAAAAAGGAGCAGGGAGCTGTGAAAGGTAATTTCCTGACAGTTTCTTACAGAATACGGAAAGGTAAGGACATTTGAATGATCAACTTTAATGTGCCGCCCTGTGCGGAGAAGGCCATGGACTATATCAAGGAGTGCGTGGAAAACCAGAAGATCTGCGGAGATGGGGCATACACGAAAAAGTGTAATGAGTGGATTGAAAAAAGGACAGGTACGGCCAAGTGCCTGCTGACTACCTCCTGCACCCATGCCACAGAGCTGGCGGCTCTCCTGGCGGACATCAGGCCGGGGGATGAGGTGATCATGCCCTCCTATACCTTTGTGTCCACCGCGGATGCCTTTGTGCTGCGCGGGGCTGTGCCGGTGTTTGTGGATATCCGGCCGGATACTATGAACATAGACGAAAAACTGATTGAGGCGGCTGTGACAGAGAAGACAAGGGCGATCGTGCCGGTGCATTATGCGGGGGTTGCCTGTGAGATGGACACCATCATGGATATCGCAAGGAGGCATCAGCTGGTGGTGATCGAGGATGCCGCCCAGGGGATCATGTCCACCTATAAGGGCCGGGCCCTGGGGACCATCGGCGATTTCGGGTGCTTCAGCTTCCACGAGACGAAGAATTACAGCATGGGAGAGGGCGGCGCCCTGCTCATCCGGGATCAGAAAAATGTGGAAGAGGCGGAGATCATCCGGGAGAAGGGGACGAACCGCAGTAAGTATTTCCGCGGCCAGATCGACAAGTATACCTGGGTGAACTACGGTTCCTCCTACCTGCCCAGCGATATGAATGCAGCCTATCTCTACGCCCAGCTGGAGAAGGCGGACGAGATCAATGAGGCGAGACTTGCCCTCTGGAACCGGTATTACGAAAACCTGTCGCCTCTTAAGGAGGCGGGAAAGATCGAGCTTCCCGTGATCCCGGAGGGCTGCGTCCACAATGCCCATATGTTTTATATCAAGGCGAAGGATATCGAGGAGAGGAGCGCGCTGCTTAAAGTGCTTAAGGAGAACGGGATTTTGTCCGTATTTCACTATATCCCGCTGCACACGGCGCCCGCGGGACTGAAATTTGCCAGATTCCACGGGGAGGACAGATACACGACCAGGGAGAGCGAGCGCCTGGCCCGTCTGCCCATGTACTATGGTCTGAAAGAGGAACAGGTGGATTATATCTGTGAGTGCGTTAAAAAGTTTTATGCGTAAGCAAAATGTGTCCGGAGCCATCGCAAAACTGATCAGGGGAGTTCTCGCCACAGGCTTTTCGGTCCAGATCGTGCTGGGGATCCTCTGGATGTGCGGCAATTTCACAACTGTCCAGAAGTTTGCAGAGTCGGACAGTGTGGTCTACGGAGCCCTTTACGCCCTGACGGGAAGACATGCTCCTCTCATGTATCTTCTGCAGCTTGGCCTGGCCTGCTTTTCCGCGCAGAGATTTTTGGGGACCCTTCGGAAGACAGACAGGGTCAGGGAGATCTGGAGCGTGCTCGCACTTGTGACCTATCCCTTCGGCATGCAGTGCCATATGGCTCTGCTGCCCTGGTCCTTTGCGGGTTCCCTCTTCCTTTTGGAATTGGCCTGTGGGGTGGAGCTCTTGAAAATACCGGCCGGGAGAGCCGAAGCGGAAAGCCGGGAGAAAAAAATCCTGTGCGGGATGGGCTTTTCCTGGATCCTGCTGGCAATGCTTCTTCCGGAGTACCGCATCATCGGGGCGGTTCCGGTAGTCTGTGTGTGTCTGTATCTGTGTCTTCGGGGAAGGAGGAGGCAGACAAATAAGCTTTATCTGTTCGTCCTGCCTGTGATATCGCTCTGTCTGGCGGTCGGTGCGGGTACCGGGGCGCAAAAGCTTTCCGGTGCGGAGGAAAAGAGTTTTTCCTTTGTCCTGGCCTGCAGGACGGTGTGGCCCTCTGTCCTGTCGGATTATTCCGGCTGGCCCGAGGAGCTTCTGGAGGTTCTGGGGGAGGACGTGACAGAGATCGCTTATGCGCCGGACAATATGGAGAGGGTCCTGAAACCGCTTGTGGAGGCGGCTTTTGACAAAAAGGAGGCGGACCGCCTCTACAGGGTGATCGCGGAAAACTCCTGGACCCACCGGACCTCGGTGATCCTGACCCAGATGCGCTGGGATGTGATCGGGTATGCCGCGACTGGGCTGATCCTGCCGGCACAGCTGGCAGGGGAGAAATATGATTCCAGGTCCGGCAGGAATTATGAGATCATGCGCGAGAAGGCGCCGGTGCTGACGAAAAATTATGTCTCTTACAGCTGCTGGTGGTTT
>CAYPSH010000047.1:0-8525 GCA_964413445.1 uncultured Acetatifactor sp. | reverse complement strand
AGAAAATTGACTGTAAGAAGATGATCATGCTCACGATTGCCGGGGTTATCAATGCAATCGGGATTACAATGTTTTTGTATCCTGTCAATCTGTACGACAGCGGGATATCAGGAACGGCCATGCTGATCGCGCAGGTTACGCCGCACGATATTTCCCTGTCGGCGTGCCTGCTGGTCTTAAACATTCCGCTGTTTCTGTACGGCTTGAAAAAGCAGGGGAGGCAGTTTACCTTCTATGCCATTTATGCTGTCATGGTTTATTCCCTGAGCGCATGGCTGATCACGGATGTCCTCCCGGTGGATGTCAGCTTTGCCTCGCCGCTTGCCGGGCAGGATCTGCTTCTGTGCGCCATTTTCGGGGGGATCATTTCGGGAGTCGGAAGCGGTCTTGCCATCCGAAACGGCGGGGCGATGGACGGCATCGAGGTTATGGCTGTCATCTTTGCCAAACGGCTGGGTGTGACCGTGGGCACCTTTGTCATGGCATACAATGTGATCTTGTATGTGATATGCGGGTTCGTCATCAAAAGCTGGATCCTGCCGCTCTATTCCATTGTCACCTATATGGCGGAGCTGAAGACAGTGGATTTTATTGTGGAAGGTCTTGACCGGGCGAAGAGCGCCATGATCATCACGGATAAGCCTGACGAGATCTGCAGAGCGCTGTCGGGCGCATTTGAGACAGGTACTACCAAGATAGATGCGGTGGGAGGGTACTCACACTCCAGCAAGACTATCGTCTATTTTGTGGTGAACAGGTTCCAGGTGACTAAGATGAAGGATATCGTCAGGAGAATCGACCCTAAGGCATACATCACCATCAGCGAGGTCGCCGATGTGTTCGCAAATAACGGCTAATGCATGTGCATCTAAAAACAGCTTGAAAAATATACCTTTTCTGAATATAATGAACTCATGAGTTGCCTTGGGCGAATTGGTGCGCACCAGGCAGAAAACAGAATGAAATAGCAGAATGTGAGGTTTTTGGAGATGGACGGACAGAATTTTGACAACAGAACAGAGATGCAGTCAGACGGCTCTGCACAACAGGGTTCAAACGGGCAGTACAGCAACTATCAGGATTACACAGCGGATATCCCTTATCAGGCACCTGTGGAAAATGCAGGCCCCAAAAAGGCAAACGGACTCCAGATCGCCAGCCTTGTCCTGGGGATCATCGGCATTCCGGCCTGCTGCTGTTACGGAATTCCCGGTATCCTTTTTGGTGTGATCGGGCTGATCCTTGCGATCATAGGCAACAGGAAGAACAAGGGTGTGGGCGTGGGAATTGCCGGACTGGTATGCTCTATCATTGCAATCGCACTTGGCATTGTCGCCCTGATATATTATGCCTGGATCATTACGGAAATGGTAAACAATCCCAGCTTCTACAGCGAGCTTTTGCAGCAGCTCGAGAGCAATTGATGAGAATGCCTCAGAATATGAAAAAAGAAAAGACATTGGAAGACGAATTGTTTTATATCGGGATTGCCGCAATGGCGGGGATGGTCATTTGCGGCATCCTGTATTTTAAGGTGCTTCGGCATCTGCTGCCGCCGGTACCCTGTTTCTTTCAGAGGATGTTTGGTATCTATTGCCCGGGATGCGGCGGAACGAGGGCAGTGGAAGCTTTACTGCACGGTCACTTTTTAAAGGCGCTCTGGTATCATCCTCTGGTGCCCTATGCGGCATTCCTTTATGCGGGCTTTATGGTGACAAACGGGCTGAACAGGATCGGCGTGAAAGCGATAAGAGGGTGGCGGTATCACAACTGGTACCTCTATGTGGCGGCAGACATCATTGTGCTGAATTTTGCAGCCAGAAATTTGCTGAAAATCTTTTTTGACATAAGGCTTTGAGTCTAATCTTCACTGTATTCAATTGTCAGGTCTGCATCGGTCGGCTCTTCGCCGTGAAGAAAGGCAATGATGATCTGTATCCGCTTGTAAGCGCGTGCATAGTTTTCACTGGCATATTCTGCCATATATTCGTTGTAGGAACCGTTGCCGTAAGCACTGTGATAGCTTGCCACCGCTTCGGTCATGTATGCGCTGGAATCGTCTGCCAGCTCCTCCAGATAATCAAATTCTTCCGGGAAATCCAATTCTGCAAAGGATTGAAAAACGAGATCAAGATCATCCAAATCTGCCAACAGCTCTGTAGTGGCATCCTCGGACTGCGCGTCGATGTTATTGATGGAAGTGTCGATTTCGGAAATCTTGGTACAGAAGTCGTCAACACTGCTTCTGAACTGCGTCAGTTCAGGGTCTTCCCCACAGGCGGTCAACATTGCTGCCGGCAGAAGAAATGCAAAAAGCATAAGAAATTTCTTTCTCAAGTTTCTAAACCTCCGGTTTCATATATATGTTTTATATGGTTCTGCGTAGAGATACAACACCTATAAAATTTATCACATTATGGGATATTTCGCAATAGTTTCTGACAAGAAAAGGTTAAATCCTCCCCTTTACGATTAAAAGCGTAATATGATACAATATGTCATAGTGTTTAGGAAAGGTATGGATGAAAAAAATGACGAGAGATGTTTTCCGCAGACTGGCAAGGGAATATATATATCTGGACGGGGCGACAGGCTCTAATCTGGTGAGGGCGGGAATGCCCTCCGGTGTCTGTCCGGAACAGTGGATCTTAGAGCATCCCGACGTCATGTTTGATCTGCAGAGGCGCTATGTGGAGGCGGGAACGGATATCCTGTATGCTCCGACCTTTACGGGAAACCGCATTAAGCTTGCGGAATACGGTCTGGCTGACAAATTGCAGCCCATGCTCCGGGAGCTTGTTGCCATTTCCAAAAGGGCGGCTGCCACTGCTTTGGACAGAAAGGTTTATGTGGCAGGCGATCTGACCATGACGGGAGAGCAGCTTAAGCCCATGGGCAGCATGGAGCTTGAGACATTGATCGATGTCTACAAGGAGCAGATCCTGGCGCTTGTCGGGGCGGGAGCGGATCTTCTGGTGGTGGAGACCATGATGAGTCTTGCGGAGGCGAGAGCCGCTCTGATCGCGGCTAAGGAGGTCTGTGATCTGCCTGTTATGGTCACGATGACCTTTGAGTCGGACGGAAGAACTCTTTACGGCACGGATGCAAAGACAGCGGCAGTGGTCCTGGAAGCCCTGGGTGCGGATGCCATCGGTGTCAACTGCTCTGCGGGACCTGCTCATATGCAGCAGGTCGTTGCGGACATGGCGGCACACACAAAGGCTGTCCCGATCATCGCAAAGCCAAACGCAGGTCTTCCCTTTCTGGACGGGCAGGGAGTTACCTGTTACAACATGGAGGCCGAAGAATTTGCGGAGGAGATGAAGCTTCTGACAGCTTCAGGTGCCACTATCCTCGGAGGCTGCTGCGGTACTACGCCGGACTTTATCCGAAAGATCCGGGAAACCTTCGGAAAAGAGATTAAGCAGACCTGTCCCCGCAGAAAGGAAGGAATCCGCTATCTGACCTCTGAGCGGAAGACTGTGGAGTTTGGCCTGGACGGCGGCTTTATGGTCGTGGGAGAGAGGATCAACCCAACCGGAAAGAAGCTTTTGCAGAAGGAACTCCGGGAAGGCTGCATGGACAGGGCATTGCAGTTTGCAGAGGAACAGGAGCAGTGTGGTGCAGCCGTCCTGGATATCAATATGGGTATGAGCGGCATTGATGAAAAGTCAATGATGCTTCGGGCGATAGATGAGGTGACGGGCGTCACCAGCCTGCCGCTGTCACTGGATTCCAGTCATGTGGATGTGCTGGAGGCGGCGCTGCGCCATTATCCCGGCAGAGCCCTGATCAACTCTGTCTCGCTGGAGACGGAAAAATTTGAAAAGCTGCTCCCCATGGCAAGGAAATACGGCGCTATGTTCATACTGCTGCCGCTCTCCGACAAGGGGCTGCCTGAAAATATAGAAGAAAAGCGGCAGATCATCGAAACCATTCTCGCGAAAGCAGATTCCCTTGGACTGTCAAAAGAGGATGTGATCGTGGACGGGCTTGTGACGACGGTGGGCGCCAACAGGCGTGCCGCACTGGAAACGCTTGAGACCATCAGGTACTGCAGGGAAAAAGGTCTGGCGACCATCTGCGGTCTGTCAAATATCTCCTTCGGCATGCCGGAGAGAAGCTTTGTGAATACTGCCTTCCTGACTCTGGCGATAAAAGAAGGACTGACAATGGCTATCGCCAATCCCTCTCAGGAACTGCTCATGGCCTGTGCGCTTGCCACAGATCTGATGCTGGCAAAAGAGGACTCAGATGTCCGCTATATTGAGTATGCCGGAGTTGTGGCACAGAACCGGGAGAAGAGAGAGGCGGCACCGGCAAAGAAAAGTACAGCCCCAAAAGAAGATTTACCGGGCGGGTCAGCGTTGATTGAACCAGTCAACGAGGCGAATCAACTGGGAAAAATGAATGAAATCCGTCAGAATCTTTATAATGCGGTGATGAAAGGGAATCGAAACGGCATCGCTGCCATCACCCAAAATGCCCTGGACAGCGGGGAGGCGCCGGATCAGCTTTTGCATGAGGTGCTGCTTCCCGCCATCAATGAGGTGGGGGAACTGTTTGACAAGGGAAAATATTTTCTGCCTCAGCTGATCGGCAGTGCAGAGGCTATGAAGAATGCCATCGAAATTTTGGAGCCCCTTCTTCTGAAGGAGACAGATGGGCGCGACATGCCGGTTGTGGTCATCGCCACTGTGGAGGGAGACATTCACGACATCGGGAAAAATCTGGTGGCGCTGATGTTAAAGAATTACGGTTTTAAGGTGATCGACCTCGGAAAGGATGTTCCAAAGGAAGAGATCATAAGGGCGGCAAAGGAGAACAATGCCAGGATCATTGCCCTCTCTGCACTGATGACCACCACCATGCAGCGCATGCGTGAGGTTGTGGCCTATGCGCATGCGGAGGGTGTCACGGCGAAGATCATGATCGGCGGCGCTGTCATCACCCAGGACTACGCCGATGAGATCGGCGCGGACGGCTACTCCCGTGACGCGGCCGAGGCTGTGAAAGTCGCCAGACGCCTGTGTGAGATCTGAAGCCGTATCCCGGCCTTAGTCAGCATAAATTTCATTATCAGGGAGGTTATGTAATATGATAGGTGCAGATGCTATGATCAAATGTCTGGAAGCGGAAGGGGTTACCACCGTGTTCGGTTATCCCGGCGTTGCAATTGCCCCTTTCTATAACAGTATACTGGATTCGAGCATCAGAACGGTCCTTGTGCGGACAGAACAGAATGCAGCCCATGCGGCAAGCGGGGTCTCGAGGATGACGGGAAGACCGGGTGTGTGTGCCGTGACCAGCGGCCCGGGTGCGACCAATGTGATCACCGGCATTGCCACCGCCTTTGCGGACAGCATTCCTTTGATCTGTATCACCGGACAGGTGAACAGTGAGCTTTTGGGCAGCGATGTCTTTCAGGAGGCGGATATCACGGGGGCAGTGGAATCCTTCGTGAAATACAGCTATCTGATCAAGGATGTAAACGACATCCCCAGAGTGTTCAGGGAAGCTTTTTACATTGCCAATACCGGCAGAAAAGGCCCGGTGCTGATCGACGTGCCAATCGATATCCAGAATGCGTCCATTTCCAGGTTTAAATATCCGGAAGAGGTAAATTTACGAACCTACAAGCCCACCGTCAGGGGACATGCCGTGCAGATAAAGAAAGTCATAAAGGAGCTGGAGAAGGCAAAACGCCCGATCATCTGCGCGGGAGGAGGAGTGCTTTTGAGTGAGGCGGAGGGAGATCTGAAGGACTTCGCGGAGAAGCACAGGATTCCGGTGGTTTCCACCATGATGGGAAAGGGAGTCATGCCCACGGAGCATCCCCTTTATTTCGGGATGGTCGGCAACAACGGAAAGGCTTACGCAAACCGTGCCATGAATGAGTCCGATCTGCTGATCATGGTGGGTGCGAGAGTGGCAGACAGAGCAGTCAGCCAGCCTGATCTGATCACCCGGAATAAGGTGCTTGTGCATATTGATGTGGATCCCGCTGAGATCGGCAAGAATGCGGGTCCCACCATCCCTCTTGTTGGGGATGCAAAACATATTTTTGAGGACTTTGCCAAGGAGGATTTCTCGTGTGAGCATGAGGATTGGCTTGCCTGCCTGGAGGAGTACAGGGCGACCATGGAGAAGAGGCGAAACCCCGATCCCGCCTATGTCGATCCGGCTGTCTTCATCGAAAAGCTTTCCGAAAAAATGCAGGAGAATGCGGTATATGTGGCGGATGTAGGGCAGAACCAGATCTGGTCCTGCGGATATGCGAAAGTCAGAAAGGGCAGATTCCTTACCTCCGGCGGGATGGGGACGATGGGGTATTCCATCCCGGCAGCCATGGGAGCCAAGTCCGCTGCGCCGGACAGGCAGGTGGTTGCGGTCTGCGGGGACGGTTCCTTCCAGATGTCCATGATGGAGCTCGCCACCATGCGCCAGCACAATATCCCTGTTAAGATTGTCGTCTTAAAGAACAACTATCTCGGCATGGTCAGGGAATATCAGCACTACACCTATAAGGATAATTATTCTGTCGTGGACCTTTCGGGGAGCCCGGACCTGGAGAAGCTGGCGGCGGCTTACGATCTGCCCTTCCTTCGCCTGGAAAATATGGAAAAGTGTGAGGAAACCATAGATGCCTTCCTCAAGGATGACAGGTCAGTGCTGATGGAATGCCTGATAGACCCCATGGATCTTGTGAAGTGAAAGGTATGGTGGATGAGATGAAGAGAAGAATATATTCCGTACTGGTGGAAAACCGTGCCGGTGTACTCTGCAAGGTGGCCGGGCTGTTTTCCAGAAGATGCTTCAACATTGACAGCCTTGCTGTGGGGGAGACAGACGATCCGAAGGTTTCCTGCATGACCATTGTCAGCAGCGGGGACGAGAGGACCATCGAGCAGATTGAAAAACAGCTGAACAAAAAGCTGGATGTCATCAAGGTAAAGACCTTCGCCGAGCAGCAGTGCGTCACAAGGGAACTGATGCTGATCAAGATCAGGTATAATAAGAATAACCGCCGGGAGATCATGGAACTGTGCGAGATCATGAAGACAGAGATCGTCGATATGTCCAAGCATTTCATGATGCTGCAGATCTGTGACACGCCGGAGAGAGTAAACCTTCTGATCAATCTGCTGCAGACCATCAGCATCGTGGAGGTAGCAAGAACCGGGACGCTGGCGCTTGCCAAATGCTGTGAGAACGACGAGGCGAAGTAACGGTTTAAAGTTTTAACGGGATAAATTGTTTGGGTTGACATTCCGTCAGAAACTTGCTATATTGAGACATAAGTGTGAAGAGTCCATGCACGAAAGTTTTTCACAAAAACAAAAGTTTGGTTTGAAAATAATGTGCCTGTGCGTCAGAAAAAGCAGGGTGCGGAAAGGCGTAGAGACTAATCATGCAGAAAAAAGTTTATCAGCTCCTGGTCGACAATACCTCAGGCGTTCTGAGCCGGATTTCGGGGTTGTTTTCCAGAAGGGGCTATAACATCGAAAGTATTACCGCAGGTGTCACTGCGGATCCCAGATTTACGAGAATTACCATCGTCACCTCAGGGGATGACGAAATTTTGGAACAGATTGAAAAACAGGTGGCGAAGCTTGTCGACATCCGCGATATCAAGGAGTTGAAGCCGGAGGAGAGCGTGTACCGCGAACTTGTCCTGATCAAGGTGAGGGCATCTGTGGAACAGCGCCAGAGCGTGATCGCCATCGTGGACAGCTTCCGGGCCAAGATCATTGATTTTGCGCCGGACAGCCTGATGATCGAACTCACCGGTAATCAGCAGAAGATCGAGGCCTTTATCGGGCTGATGAACGATTACGGCATCCTGGAACTTGCCCGCACCGGCATAGCAGGTCTGGGAAGAGGCACAGACCACATCACTTATCTGGAGTGATTCGAATGCCAGTCTGTTACTTATGTGTTTTTTTCAGCTTTTATGTTAGCTCCAGGGCAAAACCTGTCAGTTATAAAATTCTATCAATTTCTATAGGAAAAACGGAGGAATAAAAAATGGCGAAAATTTTTTATCAGGAAGATTGTAACCTTTCTCTGCTTGAGGGAAAGACAATCGCAATCATCGGTTACGGAAGCCAGGGACATGCACACGCATTAAATCTGAAGGATTCCGGATGCAAGGTCATTATCGGACTGTACAAGGGTTCCAAGTCCTGGGACAAGGCAGTGGCACAGGGATTTGAAGTATATACTGCAGCAGAGGCTGCAAAGCAGGCTGATATCATCATGATCCTGATCAACGATGAGAAGCAGGCTGACCTTTATAAGAATGATATCGAGCCCAACCTGGAGCCCGGCAACATGCTGATGTTCGCACACGGCTTCAACATTCACTTCGGATGTATCGTACCTCCCAAGGATGTGGATGTCACCATGATCGCACCTAAGGGACCCGGACATACCGTGAGAAGTGAGTACCAGGCAGGCAAGGGTGTTCCCTGTCTGATCGCAGTAGAGCAGGATGCCACCGGCAAGGCACAGGATCTGGCTCT
>CAYPSH010000046.1:0-8549 GCA_964413445.1 uncultured Acetatifactor sp. | reverse complement strand
GCGGAGTCGGAGGGATTCGAACCCTCGTGCCCCGGAGGGCAAACGCATTTCGAGTGCGCCCCGTTATGACCGCTTCGATACGACTCCGGATCTGCTGGCGTTACTTTAAGTCCGCCAAACCATTTTATAGTATTCAGGCAAGTTTTGCAAGGGAAAGACAAAATTTTTTGGATTTTTTGGAAAACGCATTAATTTTCCGAATTCTCTTATCTGTAGCAGTTGCAAAACATATCTAAAAAGGGTAATATTTTATATAGAGTCAGAAAACAAGGCATAATAAAAGTAAACCGTATTCGGGATAAGAGATGCGGGGACGAGGTACAGTAGACAATGTAGACAGTGGAAAACACAGGAGGACGAATCAATGAAAAGAATCGGTATGTTGACCAGCGGCGGAGATTGTCAGGCCTTAAATGCTGCCATGAGAGGTGTGGTAAAGACTCTTTCAAACAGCAGCGAACAGGTGGAGATTTACGGGTTCCTGGACGGCTATAAGGGATTGATCTACGGGAAATTCCAGATGTTGACAGGAAAGGATTTTTCCGGGATCCTGACAAAGGGAGGAACAATCCTTGGTACCTCCCGCACCCCTTTTAAGACCATTACCTTACCCGATGAGAACGGGCTGAACAAGGTGGAGGCAATGAAGCAGAACTATTACAAGCTGAACCTGGACTGCCTTGTGATCCTTGGAGGGAACGGAACCCACAAGACTGCCAACCTGCTTCGGGAAGAGGGCTTAAATGTGATCACCCTGCCCAAGACCATAGACAATGATCTCTGGGGCACCGACATGACCTTCGGTTTCCAGAGCGCAGTTGACATCGCAACGGAAGCAATTGACTGTATCCACACGACCGCTGCTTCCCACGGCAGAGTGTTCATCGTGGAGGTTATGGGACACAAGGTGGGATGGCTGACCCTGAATGCCGGTATGGCCGGCGGCGCTGACATCATCCTGCTCCCTGAGATCCCCTATGACATCGACAAGGTGATCGGCAAGATCGAGGAGAGAGAGAGCAGAGGCAGCCGCTTTACCATCATCGCTGTGGCGGAGGGCGCCATCTCCAAGAAGGATGCAGCTCTCTCCAAGAAGGATCTCAAGAAGAAGATGGAGAAAAATCCCTATCCTTCCGTATCCTATGAGATCGCGGCGGCGATCCAGGAGAAGACGGGAAGAGAAGTGCGCGTGACTGTGCCCGGACATACACAGCGCGGAGGCAGCCCCTGCCCTTATGACAGAGTGTTCGCAAGCCGTCTGGGAGCTGAGGCCGGAAAGTTGATTCTGGACAACCAGTATGGATTTATGGTAGGCTATAAGAATCGTGAGATCGTCAGAGTTCCCCTGGCGGATGTGGCAGGGAAGCTTAAGACAGTGGAGCCGAATGCAACTATCGTGCAGGAGGCAAAGCTTCTTGGCATCTGCTTCGGAGACTAACCCGGGGGCAGTCAGATTCTGGCGGCGGAGAAGGGGCAGAATATGTCGTACACAGCGTTATATCGTAAATTCCGGCCGGACACCTTTGCGGATGTAAAAGGGCAGGACCATATTGTCACAACCCTGAAAAACCAGCTGAAAGCAAACCGCATCGGACACGCCTATCTTTTTACGGGAACAAGAGGAACAGGAAAAACTACCGTGGCAAAGATTTTTGCACGGACGGTGAATTGTGAAAACCCCACAGAGGACGGCCCCTGTGGGGAGTGCCGTATCTGCCGTGCCATTGCGGCCGGAGCGAGCATGAATGTGATCGAGATCGATGCGGCCTCCAACAACGGTGTGGACAACATCCGTGAGATTGTGGAGGAGGTTTCCTACTCCCCGGCGGAAGGAAAATATAAGGTTTATATCATCGACGAGGTGCATATGCTTTCCATAGGCGCCTTCAACGCACTCCTGAAGACGCTGGAGGAGCCGCCCTCCTATGTGATCTTCATCCTGGCGACCACGGAGGTGCACAAGCTGCCGATCACCATTTTGTCCAGGTGTCAGAGATATGACTTCAGGCGTATCTCCATCGACACCATCACGGACAGAATGAAAGAGCTGACCCTCGCGGAGAATGTGCAGGTGGAGGAAAAGGCGCTCAAGTACATCGCAAAGACGGCAGACGGTTCCATGCGTGATGCCTTAAGCCTGCTGGATCAGTGTATCGCCTTTCATCTGGGAGCGGAGCTCACCTATGACAAGGTGCTGGACGTGCTGGGAGCGGTGGATACGGAGGTGTTTGGTCGGCTGCTGCGGCACATCCTCGACAGGAATGTGCTGGGCTGCGTGCAGCTTCTGGAAGAGATCGTCATGCAGGGCAGGGAACTGACCCAGTTTGTCACGGACTTTACCTGGTATCTGAGGAATCTGATGCTGGTGCAGGCCTCGGACAATCTGGAGGATGTCATTGACATGTCCACGGACAATTTAAAGCGTCTGAAGGAGGAGGCAGCTCTTCTGGATATGGAACAGATTGTGCGCTATATCCGGATCTTTTCGGATCTTTCGGGACAGATCCGCTATGCGGCGCAGAAGCGGATCCTGGTGGAGATTGCCCTGATCAGGCTGTGCAGACCGCAGATGGAGACCGACAGGGAGGCAGTCTTAGACAGGCTCCGTCAGGTGGAGGACAAGGTGGAAAACGGCGTGGTGACCGTGACGACGGCGGCAGCCACAGACACACTTGAGCAGGCGGCGCCGAAGGCAAAACCGGAGCTTCCGAAGGCAATCCCGGAGGATATCCGGCAGATCGTGGCAAAATGGCCGACGATCGTGGGAAGCGTCCAGAGCCCCATGAAGATTTACCTGAAGTCTGCGAGCTTAAGTCTGGGGGCCGGGGGTGAACTGCTGGTGGTCCTCGAGGACGGTGTGGCTTCCGATTATTTTTTACAGCACGCCGAAAACAAGGCGCAGCTGGAGGCTCTGCTCTCCGATTTCTCCGGAAAGACCGTTGAAGTAAAAATTCAGACGGTGAAGGAGAAGAGAGAGTTTGAAGAAAGCTTTGTGGATCTGGCGCAGCTGGTCCACATGGAGATTGAAGAGGAAGATGACGAGCAGTAATGCGAAGTCTTCTATATAAATATGGTTCCTGCACAATGTGCGAAGAAATGCACATAGCGCGAAAGAATGCACATAGCGCGAAGCAATGCAGATAGCGCGATGGTGTGTGCCGAGGGCGTGCATGAAAGCTTGCAGGTGACGGAAAGGCATGGTTGTTAGAATGGCAAAAAGAGGTGGATTCCCCGGAGGGGCAATGCCCGGAAACATGAGTAATCTGATGAAGCAGGCGCAGAGAATGCAGCGTCAGATGGAGGAAGGACAGAAGGAGCTTGAGACAAAGGAATTTGTCGCAAAGACGGGCGGCGGTGCTGTGGAAGTGGCCGTGAACGGCAAAAAAGAGGTGCTTAGGATCACCCTTTCTGAGGAGATCGTTGACCCTGAGGATATTGAAACCCTGCAGGATGCGGTGATGGCTGCGGTGAATGAGGCACTCCGCCAGGCAGATGCCGCGAGCGCAGAGCTGATGGGCAAGATGACAGGGGGCTTAGGAGGAATGCCTTTCTGATGGACCTCTACAGCGGACATATCAATAAATTAATAGAAGAACTGGCAGCGCTGCCGGGAATCGGCAGTAAATCGGCGCAGCGGCTCGCGTTCCATCTGATCAATATGCCCCAGGATAAGGTGAACCGGCTTGCCAATACAATCGTGGAAGCCAAGGCAAACGTGCGCTACTGCAGGGAATGCTACACGCTGACAGACAAGGATATCTGCCCGGTGTGTGCCAATAAAAACAGAAATCACAAGCTGATCATGGTGGTGGAAAACACGAGAGACCTGGCTGCCTATGAAAAGACCGGCAGATATGAGGGCGTGTACCACGTGCTCCACGGCGCTATCTCACCGATGCTCGGCATCGGCCCCGGGGATATTAAGCTGAAGGAGCTGATGGAACGGCTGAAGGGGGATGTGGAGGAGGTTATCATCGCAACCAACTCCAGCCTGGAGGGGGAGACCACAGCCATGTATATCAGCAAGATGATAAAGCCATTGGGCATCCGTGTGACGCGGATCGCCAGCGGCGTGCCTGTGGGCGGGGATCTGGAATACATCGATGAGGTGACACTGCTTCGGGCGCTGGAGGGAAGAGTGGAGTTATAGAGAAGTTACAGATAAGGGGGATATCCCCATTAAGGGAGGACATGTAAAAATGGCGGTAACGACAAATGTATTCGGAAAGTATCCCGACGGACGGGATATTATGCTGTACACCATCTCAAATGAAAACGGGATGCAGGCGGCGGTGACCAATCTGGGAGCGGTTCTGGTAAAGCTTCTGGTGCCGGATCAGAACGGAAAAACGGAGGATGTGGTGCTGGGCTTTGACCGCGGGGAGGATTATCTGAGGAACCCGAGCTTTTTCGGAGCGGTGATCGGACCGAGCGCCAACAGGATCGCAGGCGCTTCCTTTGCCATCGATGGAGAAACGTACAGCCTGGATGTCAACGACGGGAAAAACAACCTGCACAGCCACCGGGAAAAGGGATACCACAAGCAGCTCTGGGCGGTGGAAACAGGGGAAAACGCTGTCACCTTTTCGCTGGAGGATAAGGACGGCAGCATGGGTTTTCCCGGAAACAAGAAAATCAGCGTGACCTACACGCTGGAGGAAAACAATACTCTCCGACTGCATTATCACGGGACCAGCGATAAAAAGACGGTGCTGAATCTGACCAATCATTCCTACTTTAATCTGGACGGACATGACAGCGGACGGATAGAGGAGCATGAACTCAAGCTGGAGGCATCCTGCTACACACCGATAGTTGCAGGCGCGATTCCCACCGGAGAAATTGCTCCTGTGGCAGGGACACCCATGGATTTTACTTCCGCTAAGAAGGTGGGACGGGACATAGAGGCTGATTTTGAACAGCTGAAACTCACCGGCGGCTACGACCACAACTGGGTGATCGACGGATGGGACGGGACGCTGCGCCGTTTTGCCACTGTGAAGGGCGCGAAGAGCGGCAGAGTCATGGAAGCCTATACCACTTTGCCGGGCTTTCAGTTTTATGCCGGCAACGGCATCGCAGAAATCCAGGGAAAGGGCGGTGTCACCTACGGTCATCGCATGGGTCTTTGCCTGGAAACCCAGTATTATCCCAATTCCGCAAATCAGCCTGAGTTCCCCTCCTGTATCTTTGGAGCGGGAAGAGAGTATGATTCTGTGACGGAGTATCGCTTCTGAAAAATGCAGGCGTTTTACGCCTGGCTCTGAACAACTGCAGATTATGTCGAAGAGTTCTCTGAAAAAAACGACAGAGAACGCTAAAAATACCTCGCGTACCGGTGCTATTATGTGAAAAAACGGTGCGGGAGGTATTTTTATGGAGTTGCCGAAAAATGTGACGCAGGTTGGGGAATGCGACAGAAACTGCAGGATATATGTGGAAGATTATGTCATGTCGTATTTGAAGCAATGCAACAAAGAGGCGCAGGACGGGCCGATCGCTGCAGCGCTCTACGGTGTGCGGAGGCAGGAGGCGGATCTGGTGTGCCTTTTTTTCTACGGAGCCTGCAGATTAAGCCTTTTGAAGAGGGCGGGCAGACAGCTGGCTCAGACACAGCTTCAGGAAATTGAAGTCTTAAGGCAGCAGCATTTTTCAGAATATGAATTTCTGGGATACCGGATACTGGACGGGGAGATGGTGGAAGGCTTTTATGTCTATGAACAGGGTATCAGCAGATACATAAACGGGTATGCGCAGTTCTATGAGAAAAATGACAGTATGCTGAACTTTATGCTGGAAGAGAGACAGGAGGCGAAGCCGGAGGAATTTCACCCGGAAAAATACCGTGTGGCTGAAAAAAACCGGGGGACCGAAAAAAGCCGGAGGACTGAAAAAAGGCGGACGGCAGAGAAGAACCGGGACGCAGAAAAGTCTATCGGGGGGAAAAGCGGACATGCGGTATTTCCAAAGTCGGTGGCAGCGGCAGCCCTTGTCATATGCTGTGCGGCAGGGATCGTTTTCCGGGGCGGCAGCCAGGCGGGCGGAGCACTGAAGGAAACGGCAGCCCGGATCATGGAGGAACTGCAGAAACAGCAGCTGCCGGATGCTATGTCTGCCTCCGCTTCCGGTGTTGTGGTTGGGACCATCGTGACGGAGGACAAGCTGACGGAAGCAATTCAGAAGGAAAATTCGCAGCCGGATAAGGAAACGCAGGAAGCGGAGACTGCTATTGAGACGGAAGAGACGGAAGCGCAGACGGAAGATCAGGCGGCGCAGCAAGAGGAAGAAGTCACGAAGGAGCAGAAAGAGCAGACCAGCGAAACAGCGGAAGCCGAAGGACAGGCAGTACAAACGTCCTCCGGGCAGGATAAAGTGCAGACGCAGGAGACAGACCAGCCTGTCACATACACGATCCGGAAGGGGGATACCCTGACCGGCATCTGTATGGCCCGGTACGGCAGCGACCAAAAAGTATCGGAAATCTGTGCACTAAACGATATTGCAAATCCCAATGATATAAAAACCGGCCAGAAAATTTTATTGCCCTAACAGTAGCACCCCGCAAAAGTACGTGCTATAATGGGCGATAAGTGATTTAAAAATATTTTAACGACGGAGGAAGCATGGCTGATAATATCAAAAGCTACAGGAAGGAAAGGATCCGGCGGGAACAAAAGCAGATCGGCTATAAGGAAAAACTGCTGAAACATAAGTTGGTTTCCATATATCGTATCCTATTGGTGACAGCGGTGCTTCTGGCGCTGGCGGCGCTGGCCTATATACAGTACAAACGACATGTCTACACCTCCTACGAGGTGGTGTCGTCTGTCGCAAGGGAAAGCGCAGGAGGAACAGTCGATCTGCGCCTTGGGAATGCGATACTGACCTACAGTAAGGACGGAGCCCATTGCACGGATACCAAGGGCACTGTGACATGGAACCAGACCTATGAGATACAGGATGCGCAGGTTTCCGTCTGTGACGGCACGGTGGCAATCGGTGATTACAACGGCAGAAGTATCTATGTGCAGAATTCGGAGAAACAGCTTGGAGAGATTACGACAACCATGCCGATTCGAAATATTGCAGTATCTTCAAACGGAAATGTGACAGCGGTTCTCGCCGACACGGATGTCACGTGGATCAATACATACAGCGCGGACGGGGAGATGCTGTACAAGGGGCAATCTCATATGGATGATGCCGGATATCCTGCGGCGATCAGCCTCTCGCCGAATGGAGAGCTCTTGTGTGTCTCCTATTTATATGTAGATGCAGGGGTATTGAAAACGAATGTGGTTTTCTACAATTTCGGACCGGTGGGAGAAAATAACAGCGATTACACAGTTGGCGTCTATATTTACACGGACATGCTTGTGCCCTATGTGCAGTTTATGAATGACAGTACCGCGTTTGCGGTCGGAGACAGCCGTCTGATGATTTATTCCGGGAGCCAGAAACCCGTGCCCGAGGCAGAGTACCTCTTTGACGAAGAGATTCAGGCAGTATATTACAGCGACAGTTATGTCGGCCTTGTATTTCTGTCGGAAGAAAATGACAGCCGGTACCGGATGGATGTGTATAACACAGAAGCGGAAAAGGTAGGAAGCTATTACATTACAATTGACTATACAGATATCTTCTTTGACAAGGACATGTTTGTGGCATATAGCGATACAGAGTGCCAGATCATGACACTGTCAGGCATTGAAAAATATAGCGGCAGCTTTTCCAAAACGGTGCGGCTGATGATGAGCACTTCGGGTGCATACAGGTATATGCTGGTAACGGATGATTCCATCGACACCATACAATTAAGGTAATTACGAAGGAGATAAGAAAAAGATGAGTATCAACATTTTGCTGATTGTTATGATTTTATTTGCTGCGTTTAAGATAGTACAGGGGTACAAGCACGGAATGGTGAGAGAATTGATCTCACTGATCTCTCTTCTGGTGCTGTGCGCGGTGGTGGCATTACTTGCCAACGGTATCAGCAGCTATCATGACGGAAAAATATTTAATGTGATAGTGGTAGTCCTCCTGCTTGCGATCCTTGGCATTGCACATCACCTCCTGGGGGTAGTTTTCTTTTCCGCAAAACTGATATCCAGGCTGCCGGTGCTTCACTTTGCGGATAAGCTGCTCGGCATTGTGTTTGGAGTGCTGGAGGCAGTGCTGCTGCTCTGGACTGTCTATACCCTGATCATGATGATGGAGACGGGAGCCATTGGCCAGCTGATTCTTTCCTTTACCCAGGAAAGCCGGATACTTTCCTGGCTTTACGGAAACAACTGGCTTGCATACGGCATCGAGCATGCGCTGGACAGTTTTAGCTTTGCCCCGCTGGCGATGCGGTAATACGCTGAGGGCACAACCCGAAATTTTAAACAATTATTTCTGAAATAAAAGTTGTTGACAAGTGGAAACAAGATATGCTATATTGTAACTCCACCGCGGAAATGACAGATGTGTGTCAGAGCGGTGGAAAAGAAAATAAAAAAAGTTGTTGACAAAGCGAAAGCGATGTGATAAGATATCAGAGTTGC
>CAYPSH010000045.1:0-8692 GCA_964413445.1 uncultured Acetatifactor sp. | reverse complement strand
AGAGAAGGTCGGGAGTCTTTCCAATTCATGCGGTCACATGCCCTTGACCACGAGAAGCTTCTGTCCCGCCTGCAGCTCATCCTTCTCCAGCCCGTTCAGACTGCGCAGACTATCCACAGACACATAGTATTTTTTCCCGATATTCCACAGATTATCCCCCTCTTTTACCATCACCACTGCCATGCCGGGCAGACTGCTTCTCTTCCGGCTCTCCAGCGGGGACACACTCACCTGTCCGATGACATCAACCGGCTCATTTTGGAACACGATCGCGGAAAAGCTTAAGATCGCCTTTATCTCCAGCTCCTCCCCTCCTGCCATGGTGACCTGGAGCTGCTCCACTGCACCTTTCGTCTGCCCGGGCTGCTCTGTCCCGATCCCGGGCACATCCAGAGTATACTGAAAGGGAAGCTGCACCTTTAAGCTTCCGTAGGGAGCCTCATCCTCCCCGGTGACATAGAGGACCCACACCTCCACATTTCCCTGCAGCAGAATGCCGTCCTTTACCACAGTCTGCTGCCCGCAGATCACCTTTCCCTCACTGTGCAGAAGCTGCAGTACACTGCCCTGCTCCACAGGGGTGCGCTCTGAAAGCTTCGTCTTCCCGTTGACTTTAGATAACAGCCTGCGGAGCTTTGCGGGGCAGGTCACAGTGGACACCTCGGCGGACACCCCGTAAATATCGGAGATCATCTGAAGCCTTTCCTCCTGATAGATGTGCATCCCGATGTCCAGCACCAGCTCCATCCCTATGATCCTTTCCTCCCCGTCAGGGTCCGGCCGCACGCCAAACTCCTTCTGCCCCAGTCTGCAGCTGATGTCCGGGATCATGCCGTCCAGGGCCCCGTGGCACTCCATCGACCCGCTGAAGGGAATTGTCGTCTCGAAGGATCTGACCGGATGCTCTTCTCCCTCCCCTTCATACAAAAGAGAAAGCTGCACCTCCCCGGACACCGAAAGTCTCTCCTCCATTGTCTTGAACTCCAGATCCCCCAGAGAGACGTTGTCCCACAATATGCGGAAAATATTGGGATAGCCGGAAGGCAGGGAGATTTCCTCCCTGATCCGGAAAATATCATTTTTCCGGATGGCGATACGGGCGATCTCCATGGAAACCGGACGGTACTCGCAGCTTTCCTCCCCCTTGAGGGAAACCGGGATCTCCTCGTCGTAAAGCTCCTCCACCCAGGCTGTCACAGTGACCAGGGAACGGATGCTCAGCTTGCGGGAATTGATCATGGAAACGGTCAGGTCCTCCACGTCCCCTTCCACCGTCACAGTGTCGGAGGGCA
This sequence comes from uncultured Acetatifactor sp., assembly GCA_964413445.1. Lineage (GTDB taxonomy): Bacteria > Bacillota > Clostridia > Lachnospirales > Lachnospiraceae > Acetatifactor. The sequence goes on along the minus strand of CAYPSH010000045.1, from coordinate 7,400 downwards.
CTGCCCCGCCAAGAAAGATCCGCTCGTCAAAGGGGATCCGGCCGCTCATCACCTCCAGCCTGCTCCCCTCCTCTCTTGTGTGGTACAGGACGGTAAACTCCAGATTTCCCTTTACGTTCACCGCGTCCGTTCCCGGTCTGATCTCCTCCACCACAAGCGTCCCCTTAGAAAGCTGCAGCGCATCCACATCCGGCTTGCTGTCCGGAATGTTGACATCGTCCTCCGGCGTGAACTGACTCACCGCCCTCGTCTTCACCCTGTCCATATGTATATTCCTTTTGACCAGTTCCACAAAAAATACCTCCATATATATACTGATATGTATATATATGAAGGTACTTCGGTTCCTATGCTTGTACTGCTCCGATCAGATCCGTGACGTTTTCCACCCCGTATTGTCTCATGTAGGCCTCGATGCCCTCCGCCACTTCCACCGTGGTGTAGGGGTTTACAAAGTTCATGGCGCCGACACTGACCGCGCTTGCGCCCGCCATCAGAAACTCGATGGCATCCTCCGCAGTGGCGATGCCGCCCATACCGATGATGGGAATCTTTACCGCATGTGCCGCCTGGTATACCATGCGCACGGCCACGGGCTTGATGGCAGGGCCGCTCAATCCCCCGGTCTTATTGGCAAGGGCAAACTTGCGTCTGTGGATGTCGATCTTCATGCCGGTGATGGTGTTGATCATGGAAAGCGCGTCCGCGCCTGCTGCCTCGGCCGCCTTCGCCATCTCCGTGATGTCCGTCACATTGGGGCTCAGCTTCATGATGACAGGCTGTTTTGCCTTCTCCTTGATCTTTTTTGTGATATGAAACAGGGCATCCGCCTTCTGGCCGAAGGCGATGGCTCCCTCCTTCACATTGGGGCAGGAGACATTGATCTCCAGCATGGCGACAGCCTTCTCATCCCCGAGGCGCTCCACCACCTCCACATAGTCCTCCTCGGTCTTTCCGCAGACATTGACGATGATCTTTGTATCATACTGCTTTAAGAAGGGGATGTCTCTCTCCAGAAAGACATCGATGCCGGGATTCTGAAGGCCGATGGCATTGAGCATGCCGCCGTAGACCTCCGTCACCCTGGGGGTGGGATTGCCGGGCCAGGGCACATTTGCCACGCCCTTTGTCACCACGGCGCCCAGTCTGTTTAAATCTACAAATTCCGAATATTCCTGCCCGGAGCCGAAGGTTCCGGAAGCCGTCATGACGGGATTCTTAAATGTTACGCCTGCGATCGTCACCTCAGTATTCATCAAATGTCCACCTCCTCTGCCTCAAAGACCGGGCCGTCCGTACAGATGCGCGCGTTGTGCACATGGGAATGGTGGTCGATCTTACTTGTCTTCACCACGCAGCCCAGGCAGGCGCCCACGCCGCAGGCCATGTGTTCCTCCAGCGAGATATAGGCCCTGACGGAATGCTCCGCCGCATAGGCCTTGATGGCGCGGAGCATGGGCATGGGCCCGCAGGCATAGATGATGTCCGCCTCAAGGGCATTTTCCGCAATGGCGTTCATGACATTGCCCTTCGTGCCGACGCTGCCGTCCTCGGTGGCGATATAAACCTTGCCGTATTTTTCAAATTCTTCCCTGAGGAAGGTATCGCTGTCCCGATAGCCCAGGACAATCTGCACCGGATCCGAAGCTTCCCGGGGATTGCCCGCCGGGCTGTCCTTCAGCTCTGCGGATGCATGCAGCTGCCTGGCAAGCTCTAAGATCGGGGGAACCCCGATGCCGCCTCCCATCAGGAACACTTTTTTTCCCTTTGCCTCCTCCAGGGGAAAACCGTTTCCCAGAGTGCCGAGTATCCTGATCTCATCCCCCGCCTGATACCCCGAAAATTCCCTTGTCCCCGCACCTGCCACGCGGTAGACAATGCGCAGCGCCTGCCTGTCCTTATCTGTCTCGCAAATGCTGATCGGCCTGGGAAGCAGGGTGCTTTTATCCTGCGGGTACAGACCCAAAAACTGCCCGGGCTTTGCCTGCCCCGCAAGCGTGGTCTCTATCCACATATCATAGATGGATGGTGCAATCTGCCTCTGCGAAAGCACAATTGCCGTCTGTTTTTCTTTCATAATCTAGTTCCTTTCCTTTTGCTCCGGGGAAATTTATTTTCCCGCCCCGTCCTCATAGACAACCTTTCCGGCACAGATGGTCTTCACAACCTTCCCCTTCAGTTTCCAGCCAGTGAAGGGCGTGTTGCTCGCCTTGGATGCAAAGGTTTCCGGTGTCCACTCTGCGGTGGTGTCGATCAGGATCAGATCCGCAGGACCGCCCTCCCCCAGATATCCCGCATCCAGATGATACAGTCCGGCCGGGTTTGTGCTCATCAGAGCCAGCAGTTTCCGCATGGTGAGATATCCCTCGTCCACCAGTTTGGTGATACCGAGAGACAGGGCCGTCTCCAGGCCGATGATGCCGCTTGGAGCCTCCGTCAGAGGCTTGTCCTTCTCCGCCGCCGTGTGGGGTGCGTGGTCTGTGGCGATCATGTCTATGGTGCCGTCCACCAGCCCCCTTATGATCGCCTGCCTGTCCGCTTCCTCTCTCAGGGGCGGATTCATCTTTGCCAGAGTTCCATACTGAATGAGAGCATCCTCCGTCAGCGTAAAGTGATGAGGGGTCGCCTCCGCATGGATATTGTGCCCCTTCTGCTTTGCCCTGCGCACCAGCTCCACCGCCTCTTTTGTGCTGATATGCTGGATGTCAATGTTTGCCCCGGTCTCCAGCGCCAGTTTTAAATCCCGCTCCACCAGAGAGATCTCCGCCTCTCTGCCGGAACCTCCGATACCGAAATAGGCGCTTGCCTTCCCCCGGTTGACACCGTTGTTTTCAATATAGGCCGGATCCTCCTCGTGAAAGCTGATGGGTACGTCCAGCGTTGCCGCAAGCTTCATGGCCTCCCTGACCAAAGCTTCCTCCAGCAGGGGGACACCGTCATCCGTAAAGCCTGCGGCTCCTGCCGCCGCAAGCTCCCGCATGGGTGTCAGCTTCTGCCCCTTCATCCCCAGTGTCACATTGGCACAGGTCTGTACGTGAATGCCGGTCTCCCTGCCCCGCTGCAGGACATACTGAAGCGTCTCCGCATTGTCCACCGGCGGCTTCGTGTTCGCCATGAGGACCACTGTGGTAAAGCCGCCCTTTGCCGCAGCGGCGGCGCCGGTGGTGATGTCCTCCTTCTCCGTAAAGCCCGGCTCCCTGAAATGCACATGCACATCCACAAGCCCCGGAGCCACCAGAAGCCCCTCCGCGTCGATCACCCTGCACTTCCGGTCAGGCCTCTCCAGATTTTTCCCGATTTTCTTAATTTTCTCCTCCTCGATGAGGATATCGTATTTTCCGTCCCAGCCGGACTTCGGGTCCAGCATATATCCGTTTTTGACTAACAGCATAAGCAGCACCTCCTGTGTCTTGCCATCCAGGTCGATATGATGCAAAGCAGGCAATCATGCGCACTGGTTTTTCAGCTCTGTCTTATATTATAAAGGAAAACAGAATCCACCGTCAACGCAAACAGTACAGGCTGGTCTAAAAACTGCGTCTTCAGGACAATGTACGGATAGGACGGCACCTTGTTGCTCTTCTCGGAAATGTCCGGGCCCAGAAGGCTTGTGTCCACCATGATCGCAGTGTCCGTCAGATACAGCTCCTCCACGGCGATGCTGTAGCCGCCCGTCTCCTGCTGCCCGTAGCCGACACAGATGTAGAGATCCTCCCCGTCCTGATAAGTAAACTGGAACGGCGCCTGCTTCACCTCCTCAATCTTCGCCTTGAGCTCCTCCGGTATCTTCTCCTCCCCGAGCACCGTGAAATCCAGATCCCTCAGCTTGATCTCCTCTCTGCTTGTGGTGGCGCAGCCCGACAGAAAAAGGACACTGACACAGAAAGTGACAAGCAGGGCCATAAGCCGTCCGCCTCTTCTCCATTCTCTTTTTTCTCCCGCCCTCCCTTGACGTTTCCTTATGTACGCATTTCCGTCTGACTCTCTTCCATGCATCTGAACCACTCTCCGCTTTTTCGCATCTTTCCTGTTTTTGAAATGACACTTCGTTTCCATAATCTATGTACACCCGCCCGGATTTATGCTATCATGAAAACAGGTAAGCAACGGGCATCGGGAAAACGAAGGTTTTCCTCCACATAAAACAAAAACAGGAAGGTAGCTTCATGATTCGCTTTATATTAGACATGATATTTTTGGTTCTTTTTCTTATTTTCGCCCTCCCTCTGCACTTGGTCCTCTGCGTCATCGGGAAAAAACATCCGGAAGTGAAGGACAGAGTTTCCAAGGCAGTGGTAGGCTGGGCCTTCTCCTGCGTCAGAGTCATCTCCGGCACAAAGGTGATCGTCAGAGGGCAGGAGAACATTCCGACGGATACAGCTGTACTCTATGTGGGAAATCACAGGAGCTACTTTGATGTGATCCTGACTCTGGAGCTCTTTCCCCGCATCACCGGCTATGTGGCCAAGGCGGAGATGAAGAAGGTTCCTCTCCTGCGCCTGTGGATGAGGAATATCCACTGTCTCTTCCTGGACAGAAAAAATATCAAGGAGGGCATGAAGACCATCCTGGCCGGTGTGGAAGAAGTGAAAAACGGCGTCTCCCTCTGCATTTTCCCCGAGGGCACCAGAAATAAGGTGAACGACACCTTCCTTCCCTTTCACGAGGGGAGCTTTAAGATTGCGGAGAAGGGCAAGGTTCCCGTCGTGCCCATGACCATCTACAACTCCGCAGGGGTATTTGAGGATCATTTCCCGAAAATCAAAAAGACCACCGTGGTGGTGGTCTTTGATAAGCCTGTCTACATCGATAAGCTGGATAAGGAAAAAAGGAAAAGTCTCAGTACCTATGTGGGCGGCATCATCTCCGAAAGATATTTCGCCCTGAAGAAGGAGTTTTCCCTGTAAGGATCTTATTGCAGAGCTTCCAGGACCTTTCCGAACTCCATGCCGTGGGAAGCCTTGATGAGAATGGTGCTGCCGTCGGGAAGAAAAGTTTCTCTCTCCCGTCCCAGAGCCTCAAGGAGGGCTTCCCTGTCGGGGAACCAGAAGACCTCTGTCTCTGCTTTTCTGTTTTCTTCCGCTTCCTTCGCCATCTGCCGGGACAGCTCTCCCACACAGAGGATCCGGTCAATTCCGGCCTTTGCCGCATAGGCGCCCACTTCTTTGTGCAGTCTTCCCGCATCCTCTCCCAGTTCAAACATGTCGCCCAGGATGGCGATTTTTTTCGTATCCGCCATCGCCAAAAGGTCGATGGCCGCCCGCATGGATGCCGGGTTTGCGTTGTAGCAGTCGTCGATCAGCGTATAGCGCTCCAGCCGTATCAGACGGTTCCGTCCGCTGACCGGCGTAATCTTCCCGATCCCCTCTCTGATCTGCTCACAGCTTAAGCCAAGAACAAGCCCCACGCTTGCCGCCGCAGCCGCATTTAACACCATATGCGCTCCCGGCAGGGGAACATGTACGGAAATCTCCTTCTTTTCACCGGGGATATGCAGCACGGCATCGCTGCCGAAAAGGCCATGGCTTACCATGTCAGACGCATACACTTCCTCCTCCGGGTTTCCTCCCAGTCCGAAGAAGTGAGGCTTATGTCCCTTGATCTCTCTCAGGCCGGAGAGCTTGTCGTCCTCTCCGTTCAGACAGATTTCCCCGTCCTCCGCCATAAAGTCAAAGATTTCCGATTTCGCCTGTAAAATCCCGTCCCTGGTCTTTAAATTTTCAAGGTGGCACTGCCCTATGTTGGTCATCACACAGACTGTGGGGCGCACCATACGGCTCAGCCGGTGCATCTCCCCAAAGTCGCTGATCCCCATCTCCACCACAGCCGCCTGATGCTCCTCGCGGATGCGCAGCAGGGTCAGCGGGACGCCTACTTCATTGTTGAAATTTCCCTCTGTCTTCAGGACACGATATTTTTCCGAAAGGACAGAGGCGATAAACTCCTTTGTGCTGGTCTTGCCCACACTGCCGGTGATTCCCACAACGGGAATCGCAAGCTTCTTCCGGTAGGCCTCCGCAATGCTCTTCAGCGCCTGAAAGCTGTCTTCCACCAGCACAAAACTCCCCCAGTTCTCACAGGATACACCACTCTCCCGCTCCACCTGTTCGGGGGTCTTCTGTGTCACGGCAAGAAGCGCGCCGTTCTCGAAGACCTGGCTGATAAATTTATGCCCGTCAACACGCTCTCCCACAGTGGCGAGGAAGACACCTCCCGCCTCCGCCTGTCTGGAATCGATGACCACAGAGCTTACCTCTTTGTCCGGGTCCGTATGTTCTCCCCGCAGCGTAAGCTCTCCGCCGCAGGCTGCCGCGATCTCTCTGATGGTCAGTCTCATGCTTCCATGCCTTTCCTTAAAATCATCTCACACAGGGTACCAAAATCCATGCCCGCGACGGCTGCCTCCTGGGGAAGCAGGGACACAGGCGTCATGCCGGGCAGGGTGTTCGCCTCCAGGCAGTAAGCCGTTCCGTTCTCCGTCATCCGAAAATCCATCCGGGCATAACTCTTTAAGCGGAGCGCCTCAAACGCTCTCTCCGCAAGAGACTGCATGTTCTTGGCCCACTCTTCGGGCAGTTCCGCCGGGCAGGTCTCCACGGTGCTGCCGGCCTGATATTTGTTCCTGTAATCGTAAAATCCCTCTTTCGGCGCGATCTCGATCACCGGGAGCGCCTCCGCAGAGCCTTCCCTTTCCATGACGCCCACCGAGAACTCTCTGCCCTCTATGTACTGCTCAATGACCACCTCGTTGTCGTAGCGGAAGGCCTCCTCCTTGGCCGCCTCGTACTCCGCCGCATCCCTCGCAATACAGACACCCACGCTTGAACCTCCGCAGCAGGCTTTGACAATACAGGGAAACGGCACCGTTTCGCCTTCTGTCTCACCCTTTTTCAGGCGGATACCCGCAGGGGTCAAGATCCCGTAGGCGCGGAAAATATCCTTTGTGATCCCCTTGTCCATCGCCATGGCTGCGCTGACAAAGTCCGTCCCCGTGTAGGGGATGCCGAGCAGTTCAAAGCAGGCCTGTATCTTTCCGTCCTCACCGTTTGCACCGTGGAGCGCCATAAAAACGCAGTCGGCACTCCCGCAGATCTTAAGCACATTGGGGCCGAAAAAGCTTTTTCCCCCGTCCTTTCTCAGGGCCTTCACCGCCTCCAGGTCGGGATTTTTCTCGCTGATGGCTCCCACTGCAGCCGCCCAGTCCTCCTCTCTCTCGAAAATGCCCTCCGTCTCTCCCTCATAACCCAGATAGACGTCCAAAAGGATTGCCTGATGCCCGTTCTTTTTCAGTGCCTTATAGATCATGCTCCCGGAGCTTAGGGATACATCCCTCTCCGTGCTTGTTCCTCCTGCCAAAACCACAACTTTCATTTCTTTTTCTGTCTCACCTTTCCTGTCAT